>JBGTNK010000073.1:0-1781 GCA_041743125.1 Chitinophagaceae bacterium | reverse complement strand
GCAGGACATCCACAGAGCTTTTTGGGGAAGGAGAATTTTGGAAACGTTCCCGGCAAAGCCAGTGTCCAGGCTGTTCCTGACCTGGAGGAATATTTTGGTACCGACACTTTTTTAACGGAAGCTCATACATTAGAAGCCCTCAAAGCAATGGAAGCTCCTGTAAAAAACAAACAACCCTTTTTTCTTAATATGGCACATTATGCCATTCATTTACCATTTGATAAAGACCCCCGTTATTTTCAAAAATATATAGATGCAGGGCTGAGTGAAACGGAAGCGAAATATGCGGGCCTGGTAGAAGGCATGGATAAAAGCCTGGGGGATATTATGGATTGGTTGCAGCAAAAAAAGGTGGATAAAAATACCATTATTATTTTCATGAGTGATAATGGAGGTTTCAGTATGGCACCACGTACTGGCGAACCCTTTTCCCATAATTATCCCTTGAAGTCAGGTAAAGGATCAGTGTATGAAGGTGGCATCCGCGAACCCATGCTTGTAAAATGGTCAGGAATAGTAACACCAGGATCGGTTGCAAATCAATATGTGATCATCGAAGATTTTTTCCCAACTATTTTGGAAATGGCCCGCATCACAAAATTTAAAACCGTGCAACCGGTAGATGGAAAAAGTTTTATGCCTGTTCTAAGAAATAAAAATTTCATCGATACTGCCCGTATCCTGGTTTGGCATTATCCCAACAAATGGATTCCACAAGGAGGGCCGGGGATCAATTATAAATCTGCCATCCGGCAGGGCAGCTGGAAATTGATTTATGATATGCAGACAGGAAAGAATGAATTATATAACCTGCATAATGATATTGGTGAAGCCACAGATTTGTCGGCTATTCATCCTGCGAAAGCAAAACTTCTTTCATCAAAACTTTCTGCACAATTAAGAAACTGGAAGTCGCCCATGCCGGTTTTTAAAAGTACAGGTAAGCTGGTACCTATGCCGGATGAACTTTGGTGAATGAATAGAAAAAATGTCACCGGCTTCTTCTTTCTTTTATAATCTTTTCTAATATTTCCGCCAGCTCTTTTACTTTTTCAGGATATTTTTCGGCGAGGTTATTTGTTTCGCCGATGTCTTCTTTCAAATTATACAACTGCGACGTTGGAAGATTTCCTGTTTCGATATTAGTGAGGCGGGGATTTGTATTGGCCGGCCCGTTATTGGGGGTTATGTACTTCCAGTTACCTTTTACAACAGCCAAAGCTCCTCCTTGCTCAACCAGCACTTCCCTTCCTTTATTCGATTTTCCAACTAATGCCGGCCATATATTTTCACTATCCATTGCTTCATCTGGCAGGATAGGTTGATTCAGCATTTTGGAAAAAGAATTGATAAAATCAACCTGGCAAACCAATGCTTCTGAAACGGCAGGTTTAATTGTCCCCGGCCACTGTATTATCCAGGGCACCCTTGTACCCGCTTCAAAAGCGCTGTATTTGCCTCCCCGTAATACACCTGCCGGCGTATGGCCATTCAATTTAGTAACGGCTTCATCCAGGTAACCATCATCCAGTACAGGTCCGTTATCGCTGGTGAAAAGGATCAATGTATTGTTTGTGATGCCAGGATGATCGAGTTGTTTCATGATCTCGCCAACAGCCCAGTCTATTTGTAGTATGGCGTCACCCCGGTAGCCTAACCCGCTTTTCCCTTTAAACATTGTTGAAGGCATGCGGGGAACATGCGGTTCGGTGAGTGAGTAGTAAAGGAAGAATGGTTGGCGCTGGTTTTTGTCTGTAAAAGCTTTTGCTTTTATTAAAACC
>JBGTNK010000072.1:0-8818 GCA_041743125.1 Chitinophagaceae bacterium | reverse complement strand
GCACCTTTTTTATCCAACACGGCGGAGATGATAAGGTAAAGAGGTGCAAATACAAAACCCGGGATAGGGATGGGAATAAAAAAAATGTAAACCTCGGTATAAGGCGCTATCAATAATCCCGCGAATATGACAGCACTTACTGCACCGGATGCTCCGAGACTGCGATACCGGGAATTGTTTTTGTTTTTAAAATAGGTGGGAAGTATCGATACTGCCAGGGCCACTATATACATCAGCACATACAAAGGTTTTCCTTTGTCCTGGAATATTTCTGCAAATTGTAATTCTACCGTTCTTCCAAAAAGATAAAGGGCCAGCATGTTAAAGATAAGATGGGCCCAGTCCGCATGGATCAGGCCACAGCTAAAAAACCGGTACCACTGGTTTTGCTGGCTTACTGCCGGAGGATAGAATATAAGGTCCTCCATTATTTTCTGGTTATTAAAAGCACCTATAGATACCAGAACAGTTATAATTACAATAATAAGCGTAATTGATAATTCCATGCGATAAATGTAAAATGTTAATAGGAGAATGGGAAATCTAAAATGCAGGACAGGAGTTTATCCTTTACAGATACAGGCTTTAAGAATCAAAGGTTATGCTATCAGAACCTTTGTGATAGAGGGTTTGAAGCTATTCTGATGAATTTATATAATCTCAGATCCAGTTGACCCGGAGTGAGGAAAGATGTATTGCGACATCCGGAACTTTTATTAAACAATAAAGGACCAATCAAAAAAGGTTAAACTTTTTTATGCAATCATTTAAAAAGGGGCATCTGTTCCTTAAACACCAAATATGAAACGAATACTTTTTATGCTCATCCCGGTTGTCCTGGTCTTCCTGGCCTTTCGCAATTTTCAATGGCATACTGTCCGTGGATCAATTTTGGATGAAAACAGTAATCCGCTTGGTTCCGTAAATGTGGTTGTAAAAGGAAGCAGCACCAGCACCGTATCAGCAAAGGATGGCCGCTACCAAATCAATGTAAGTGATAAGAACGCTACCCTGGTTTTTTCTGCAGTGGGTTATGAAGTTGCTGAGAAAAAAATTGAGGGCAGAACTACGATCGATGTAATACTAAAACCCACGACCAGTACTTTGGAGGAAGTGGTGGTAACCGGGTATAACAAACAAAGCAAAAAAGATGTAACCGGATCGGTTACGGTCATCTCCTCAGAACATTTGTATGGAACCATTTCACCGGGGATAATACAAGGCAAGGCTGCCGGTGTCAATGCCGGAAGTCCGGGTGCACAAACGAATATCCGGCTCCGGGGTATAGCAAGTGTAAATGGAAATCAGAAAGCTGCCAGGCATGACAGGGAAGCGGAGGATTTCAATACGGAAGATTATGATCATATTACCGAGAACCGGTTTTTAAAAGTGGCCGATAATCCTTTATCTACTTTTTCAATTGACGTGGATGCGGCTTCCTATAGTAACGTACGCCGGTATTTAAACCAGGGTCAATTGCCACCTGCCGGTGCGGTGCGCATTGAAGAAATGATAAATTATTTTCATTATGATTACCCCCAGCCGGATAATGAACATCCTTTTTCTATCAATACGGAAATATCGGATGCCCCCTGGAATAAAGATCATAAACTCGTACTGATCGGGTTGCAGGGGAAAAAAATTCCTTTGGCGGGCTTGCCATCCTCCAATCTGGTTTTCCTCATTGATGTTTCGGGTTCTATGCAAGGCGCCAACCGCTTACCCCTGGTCAAGGCTTCTATGAAAATGCTGGTTGATCAATTGCGGGAGCAGGATAAAGTGTCGATAGTAGTATATGCCGGCGCAGCAGGCCTGGTGTTGAAACCTACCGGTGGAAATGATAAAATGACCATTAAGAATGCCATTGATAACCTGGAATCGGGTGGATCTACTGCCGGTGGCGCCGGTATAAAACTGGCTTATAAAACGGCGAAAGAATATTTTGAAAAAACAGGAAACAACCGTGTTATTCTTTGTACTGATGGCGATTTTAATATCGGTGCCAGCAGCGATGATGATATGGAAAGATTAATAGAACAGGAAAGAAAAAGCGGTGTGTTCCTTACTGTATTGGGTTTTGGGATGGGCAATTACAAGGATAATAAGATGCAGAAACTGGCCGATAAAGGAAACGGCAACCATGCCTATATTGATGGTATGAGTGAAGCAAAGAAAGTATTGGTAAATGAATTCGGCGGTACTTTATTTACGATTGCTAAGGATGTAAAGTTGCAGGTCGAATTCAACCCGGCTAAAGTGCAGGGCTATCGCCTGATAGGATATGAGAACAGAATGCTGGCAAAAGAAGATTTTAATGATGATAAAAAAGATGCAGGTGAACTGGGCAGCGGTCATACGGTTACTGCATTGTATGAATTGATACCGGCAGGAGTAAAGAGTCCGTTTTTACAGAACGTGGATTCACTGAAATATCAAAGCAACATAAAACCATTAACCCAGTCTTCGCATACTGATGAAATGATGACGGTAAAATTCAGGTATAAGGCGCCTGCCGGGGAACTGAGTAAACTCATTGTGCATCCGCTAAAGGACCAGCAACTTACTATTGATGAAACCTCCGATAATTTTCGCTTTGCAGCAGCCATCGCCGGGTTTGGCATGTTACTGCGCCAGTCTGAATTCAGGGCTTCATCCTCATTTGATAATGTAATTATAATGGCAAAAAAAGCAAAGGGCCAGGATGAAGAAGGTTATCGATCAGAATTTATAAGATTGGTGGAGAGTGCGCAATTGCTGGCCAAAGAAAACAAACCTGAAACTGCAGAAGAAAATTTGGGAAAAAGATAGCTGCTGTTGATGTAACAAGACCATTCATTAATCGTAATAACAATAATCATTTAACAGCCGGTTAATGATACGGGGCTGGTTTCTTCCGGCCCCTCTTTCTGAAAAATATTTTTTGATATTATGGATTAGCGGGAAATAAGAATCTAAAAGATGATCCATTCATAATAACCAAAATTGAATTTATGAGTAAACATATTCATATTAATATGCCAACGCCTTGCCACGAAAGCTGGGATAAAATGAAACCAGTTGAGAAAGGAAGGTATTGTGATTCCTGTCAAAAGCAGGTGGTTGATTTTACTAAAATGAACGACTTGCAATTGATAACTTTTTTTCAAAAATCATCTAAAGGTACTATGTGCGGACGATTTATGCAGGATCAATTGGACCGCAATATTGACATTCCTCAAAAGCGAATACCCTGGGTGAAATACTTTTTTCAATTTTTGTTACCTGGGTTTATTTTATCCTGTGGCTCAAGAGCAGTTGGGAAAGTAAATGTTAGTCAGTCAGAAAAAGAAATTGTTAGTAAGACGACTTACAAACAAACAATAGGCATTATAATGGTGGAACCTGAAATCATAACACAAGGGGAAGTGGCAGAAATGGATTCAATTGTGGAATACGAGAAAAAAAGAAATATAAATTTTGATGAAGCACCTGCACTCGGTGAGCAGTTGGAGTTGGGTCAAATAGAGCATTGCACGGTTTCTATCATGCAGAAAGAAAGTTTTGTAGTAAGAAATCCCGTTTCGATTAATATCACAGGAAGGGTTGTGAATAATAACGGTCAGCCCATTCCTTATGCTTCTGTGTTTATCAAGGGAACTACTATAGGGGCAGCATCGGATAGTGCCGGAAACTTTATTCTTAAATATAATGGTGCTGATAAACAATTTACATTGGAAGGTTCAAGTGTAGGTTTTGAAAAAATACTAAGTGTGGTTGACTTAGATAACATGGATGAGAATGTCATTCTTACCCTGGATTCAAATGTTTTACTTGGTGATGTTGTTGTTGGCGGATGGATAGAAACAAAAGGGAGGGTGATTACAGGAGCCGTAGGAAGCATAAAAAAATCCAACCTCCTGGACTCATTGTGGAATAAAATTTTGCCTTCTCAAAACATGTTTAGATTATATCCTAACCCCGTCAAAAGAAATACAACACTGAACATTGAATTGAACAAACAGGCCAAAGGAAACTACTTATTTCAATTGGTCACACTGAGTGGGCAAATTATTTTTACCAAGGAAAACCAGGTTGAAAAGTATGACCGCCTGGTAAAAATTGATATTCCATCTGTGGCTGCAGGTGTTTATTTTTTAAAAGCGACTCATGAACAATCTGCCAAAGGTTTTTCAGAAAAAATAATTATTGAATAGCGGGTATTATTGAAAGCCCGGGTGAAATTGTTCCAAAGTTTTTCTTAAAAATTCCCGGTCCAGATGTGTATATATTTCCGTGGTGGTAATGCTTTGATGGCCCAGCATTTCCTGGACGGCCCTGAGATCGGCACCCCCTTCTACCAGGTGCGTGGCAAAGGAATGGCGCAATGTATGCGGTGATACTATTTTTTTGATACCGGCTTTTTTTACCAGGTCTTTTATTATCAGAAAGATCATCACCCGGGAAAGTTTGGCGCCCCGGTTATTTAAAAATAAAATATCCTCATTGCCGGGTTTAGGTTTTGTATGCACCCGTATGTTGTTTTTATAAATGGTAGCAAAATGAACAGCACTGTCTCCAACCGGCACCAATCTTTCTTTATCACCTTTACCAATGACCCGGATAAAGCCTTCATTAAAATATAACTGTGATATTTTCAGGTTCACCGTTTCACTTACCCGCAGCCCGCAACTATACATCATCTCCAGTATCGCTTTGTTGCGGCCGCCTTCCGGTTTGCTCATGTCTATTTGGGTCATGATATTTTCTATTTCATCAAAACTCAACACATCCGGCAGTGATCTTTTTAATTTGGGAGCTTCCAGCAGGGTGGTAGGGTCTGTGCGGGAAATTTGTTCCATCAAACAATACTTGTAAAAGGCTTTGATCCCCGAAATGATCCTGGCCTGCGAAGAGGGGGTCATTCCAAGTTCTGCGATCCATTTGATAAATTGTTGCAGTTCTTTAAGGTCAATATCCGAAGGTGTTTTAAGCGAAGAAGCCTCCTGCAGGAATTGCGTTAGTTTATCAATATCCCGCAGGTAGGCTTCAGTTGAGTTGTCTGCCAGCGACTTCTCTAATTGTAAATAGGCTTTAAACCCTTTTTTATAAGACTCCCACACGGAAGGTTTGTAGTTTGTGTTTTTTAGTTAATAAACCCTTTTTTATATCAGGAGCATTTTATTTTAACTCGATATTTTTTTCAAATATTTTCCAGTCCTTACTCAATTTTACCCGGGCCCACACATGGGTAGTAGATATACTTACCGAGTCCACTGTTTCGTGGATGGCATCATAATCTATATCCACTTTTTCACCAAATGTCATCATAGCGGTTTTGCCCGTTGCCATTTCTTCTACAAAAAGATTTCCCCTGTCTGAATAAGCCACCAGCCCTTCTGCCACGGAAAATTTCGGATCAAAATTATTGAGGGCACTTGTTTTCCGGCTGATGTTTTCTTTTTTATTATAAGGTATTTTCAGAAGATAGCCTCTACCGTTGCTGCAGTCGTTAAAAGATAACCAGGCATAGCTGGTATCTTTTATATAACAGCTTACATTTTCTTTATTAAGACGAACCGCCGTTCCTACCAGGTCTGGCAATCCCAGTTTACGATCAATTCCCATATCAATATAGCTCCAGGTCAGCGTGTCGGCAATGCAATCAGAAGCACTGATATACACATAAGGATTGAGCGGATGATCTTCATTTATAAATTTAATGGAATCTGCCAGGCAGGCTGTATCACAAAAAGCAGATGAGACAGTTGATGATTTACAGGCACTGAACGTTGAAAAAAGTACAATCAGGGCTATGGCCGAAAGAAGAAGAAAAAGTCTCATATTTATTGATTTTGTGATCGGGCAAAAATAACCATTGAAATGTGTTTTGTAAAAATTTATTAATCGATGGTTTAGGGCAGGCGATAGTGGCAGTTAGATCATAGATTTAGATTGAGAGAGTAATGTGTGACCAATCTTATTATAAAATGGAGTTACGATAGCTTTTCCATGCAGATGCTCCATAGTCATTCAACAGCTGAACGGAGCGTCGCCAATACAGTTCAACCAGGGATCTGCAGTTGGATAGCAAAAAGGAGGGAAGTAAATGAGTATAGCTTTTTAAGAATTTATTCACCTGCCTTATTTCTTAGTTCCGCCAATCCTTAATTCATACTACCTTCGGCGCATGACTGAATTAAAGCCAGTAAATCTCCGCAGTTTTAAAAGGAAAGTGAATAAGAACAAACGAACTTTCAAAAGGTTCCTGTCGAAATTGGAACAAAATCCTCCTGTGGGGTTAAGTAAGCTCACGGTAAAGCTGGAGCAGGAAGTATGGAAGGAAGTAGATTGCCTGAGCTGTGCCAATTGTTGCAAAACAATGACGCCTACTTTTAATAAAGCAGATATGAAAAGAATAGCTGCTCACTTTGGCGAAACGGTTGATGAGTTTAAAAAGAAATGGCTGCTTAAGGAAAGAAAAGAAGACGGTGATTGGATCAATAAAAAACAGCCCTGCCAGTTTCTTAACCTGGAAGACAACAAGTGCAGCATTTATGCGGTAAGGCCTGCTGATTGTGCCGGTTTTCCCCACCTGCCAAAAAAATTGAAGGATTATGTGCATGTGCATAAGCAAAATATAGAATACTGCCCGGCCACTTATAAACTGGTGGAAAAAATGATGGGCAGCTTAACCTTAAGTTAAGTTGGTAAACACGTGTTGTTTGTGATTTCAACGTTTGTTTTTTTATGCAGTTTATCAGAGACTTGCATTATCCTGTTTTTGTAAATGGAAAACATTGATGGTATAGGGGATAGTTTCTTACAAAAACACATCTTCCAGCAAAAAAAAATCCGGCTCCTTGTTCTTATAAAGTGTTACGGAAAGGATATCATATTGTATCCATGAATGGCCGGGGTTTAGAAAAAGATATTCATCAGCTGCTTTTTTCAGATGTTTGAATTTTTTCTTTGTCACACTGTCCTCCGGAAAACCAAAAGGAGAATGGTTCCGGCACTTGACCTCTACAAAATGAAGCATCTTATTCTTCATTGCAATAATATCGATCTCGAAATAAGAATGACGCCAGTTGCGGTAAAGTATGTCATAGCCTTTATCCCGGAGCCAGGCGGCAGCGAGGTTTTCACCATCTGTACCTACTGTGTTATGCAAAGCCATGCACTATATTTGCCTTAAGATAAATATTTTTTTATGGACAGGATTGCAAAATTGAAAGGAACCGTAAAACATTATGATTGGGGAGGAACCCGGTTTATTCCTTCGTTGCTGAATGTAAGTAATGAAGTTGATAAGCCCTTTGCCGAATATTGGTTGGGTATTCATCCGCAGGCAGAATGCCAGGTCATTTTATCCGACGGTTCAGTTCGTTTGCTCCGTGATTATTTCAGCACAGGTTCACCTACCGCATTGGGAGAGTATGTTGCCAGAGAATTTGAAACAATGCCTTACCTTCTCAAGGCGCTGGATGTAAACGATATGCTTTCTATACAAGTGCATCCGTCTAAGGAAGATGCTTTGAAGGATTTTGTAGAAGAAAATATAAAGGGAATAGAGCACGATGCACCGCATCGGAACTATAAGGATAATAATCACAAGCCGGAACTAATGGTAGCGATGAATGACTTCTGGTTGTTGCATGGATTTAAGCCGGAAGCTAAAATGAAAGAAGTGTTATCAAGGGTGCCCGAATTAAGATCCCTGTTGCCGGTATTTGAAAAATCAGGATACCATGGTCTTTACAAAAAAGTAATGGAGATGCCGCAGGAACAGGTGAATGCTCAACTAAAGCCTTTGCTTAACAGGATCATTCCCTTATACAAAGAAGGGAAATTGAACCGATCTCAGGAAGATTATTGGGCGGCCAAAGGCGCACTTACTTTTTCTCAACCGGATAAAACAGACCGGGGTATTTTTTCAGTTTACCTTTTTAACCTGGTAGCATTAAAAAGAGGAGAAGCTGTTTTCCAGGATGCCGGTGTGCCGCATGCCTACCTGGAAGGACAGAATGTGGAGATCATGGCCAGTTCAGATAATGTGTTGCGTGGTGGACTTACCAATAAGCATATTGATGTATATGAATTATTAAAACATGTAAAGTGCGAACCTACTGAACCAGATATTTTGCAAGGAGAGAATTTGGCCGGGGAACTGATCTATAAAACAAAGGCACCTGATTTTGAGCTAAGCAGTTTCAGCATTGATAAAGGGGGAAGTGCCTCCTTTATTTCGCATACGGCAGAGATCCTGTTGCTGGTAGAAGGAGAAGCAGAAGTAATACATAAAGGGAGCAAAGTAACGCTGCGGAAAGGAAGCCCTTCAGCTATTGTATTTCCCTGCGATGAAGTACGGATTGTTGCCTCTGAACCTGCATGGCTTTTTAAAGCGGGTGTGCCCATGATCAAACCCTGAGAAATAGGTGATGAATCCCTTCATTTCTTTTATTTTTGCGCTATATTATATCACCTGATCCTTCGATCTTTTAATTATTTGTATGAAGAACAAAAGAAGTCTGATTTTTTTTACGTCTATATTGATCATCCTGGCCACCGCGTGTAAATATTTTTTTGGTCCCAACCTGGACTGGTCCGGCTTTTCTCCTGTGATCGCCATCGCCCTGTTTGCAGGATTTATCATAAAGGAAAAAGACATGTCTTTTCTTTTGCCCCTGCTTGCTTTGTTTATCAGTGATGCCCTTATACAATTGTTATATACACAGGATCTTTTCCCTTATGCCGGATTTTATAGTCACCAGTTAAAAAATTATCTCATTCTGTTTACAGCCACTATGATCGGCTGGCTGTTGAAGGGCAGGAGCTATGG
>JBGTNK010000071.1:0-4661 GCA_041743125.1 Chitinophagaceae bacterium | reverse complement strand
GAAGGCGGGTGTCATCGGCCTGGTGAAAGGAGCCGGAAAAGAATATGCCAGCACCGGCATTACGATAAATGGAATGGCGCCGGCGGTTATTAAAACCGCTATGAATGAAAACACAGCTCCTGAGCAACTCGCTTATATGACTTCCAAAATTCCGATGGGGCGATTGGGCACCGCAGAGGAAGTAGCTTCTCTTGCCGCATGGATCGTATCCAAAGAAGCAAGCTTTAATACCGGGTTTATTTTTGATCTCTCAGGTGGCAGGGCTACGTATTGATTTTTCATAGCTTGCTCATAAAATCTCTTTGAAAATATGTAGTGACGGATAACGGGAGGAGACTACAGGCGGAAAAAAGATCATGATTTTCCTTTTGGTAAGCCAAGCAATTTAAGCCTTTCTTCCTGAGTTACATAAGCCTGATATGCCTGGACATACTTTTTACATTGTTCTAAAGAATTATAAACTGGTTTGTATTCAATAGAACAAGAACCATTATTTACATTAATAATGAAAAAAATTTCTTTATTAATATCTGTAATGAAAAAATGCTCATTATCCCGCCAATACGGATTATTAAAAAAACCGAAGAACAGTTCGATCACTGTGAGTCCTTTCAAAAATTTAATTTTTTGTTTTAGATGATTCTTTTTTTCAATGATCTGAAGATGATAGTCTGCATAGTCAGGAAATACTTCACACACAAATTCTGCCTTATACTTTCTGTCTGGAGAGAAAAATGCGTTTCCATATATTACTGAAACTAAAAAATTTTCCTTTCCAATTTCATCATAAATTAAATCCAGGTCAAATACTTCCCAATGATTTTTTACCCACAAAACCGTAAAACAATTAAGCACTGCTTTGTAAATTTCAATGATATTTTCTTTGGAAGTAAGATTATTTAGTATGTTTTTGCTTAAGCTACAAACAATGTTCGCAGTTTTGCCATCATCCCATTCAAACTCTACATCTTGGCCTTCAACGGTATTACTGATTATTAGCGACATGTCAATTCTTCGATAAGTCACATATTTTAACTTATTCAATCTTTTAATAAAATTATACTGAATATGCTTTATTTTTTGAGAATCTATTTCTGAACATTTAAAACTCAAATAAAACTCCTTAAGCATTACTGAAGATTTAATATTTCTTTCCCGACGAGTCTCCTCACGCATGGGTTTACAAATTTCCTGAATCTTTGAAGAGGGACTCGTCGATTTAACGTATCGTTTCTTTACTCTAAAATTATAAACTCCCGGTAATCCCTTACTTCATAAATTCCTTTTTTCCCACTGATATAAATGAGGCTGAACTATTCTTTCCCGACGAGTCTCCTCACCCATGAGTTTACAAATTTCCGGAATCTTTGAAGAGGGACTCGTCGATTTACCGTATCGCTTCTTTACTCTAAGATTATAAACTCCATGTAATCCCTTACTTCATAAATTCCTTTTTTCCCACTGATATAAAATGAGGCTGAACTATGTAAATAATGAATTGGATCATCCGCCAATCTCCACCTTCCTGAACAAGGATTGTTGTGAATATAATTCAGCTTTTGCATAATAAATTTCTCTGTTCTGCATTCTTCTCTATCAAATGAATTCATGTTTCTTTCCACGACTTTTGTCTTTTGCCCGCACATCATTCTGTAACCTACTAATTATTTCACCGTTGCCTGCCTGTTCAGCCTATCTGCTATTTCGTAAGCCATAAACCGTTTTGCGTTACCGATTATCGTATTCAGTGATAGACCCCCCCGGCATAGTATAGCAATAAATGCAAATGATTCGGCAGAATAACATAACCTGTTACAGCATGTCCTTTCTCTTTGAGAATATCAAACCATTTATATACAAAGTTATACCCGTCGGACAATTGTATTAGCGGAAGCCAGGCATGATTGGTAAAAGTGATAAAGTAAATCCCGGCATTGATTATTTTCTAATGCAAGGAATAGAAGAAAAGTACGGAAATCCGACGAGTCCCTCAGCTGATTTTTCTATAACTTGAAATTACGGCTGGAGGAGACTCGTCGGGAAAGGAATTTAGTTTAGGCTTGTACTATCCTGACAAGGTCTCTTGTAATTGAATTCCCTTTCAATCAGTTTTAAAGCTTGATGTAATTTCCCTGGCCCATCAGCAATATTGCTGTTTAAACCTAACTCTGGATATTCATACAGGCGGTATTTTTTTAGCATGCCTACTTCTACTAATATCCTATAAGCATCATTTGGAAGATTGTACTTAGGAGAAAATTTCGAATGGTCTGGCAAATCAATTATATCGGTTTCCATCAAGTTCTTAGAAAAACTCTCCCACCCAGATTTGGGTGATCTATTTTCAGTGTTGAGATTTCGAATTTCAAAACCTGTTTTTTCATTATAATAAATATTAAATGAATAGAAAACAGCATTCCACTGATACCTTTCCCTTTCAAGCACAATAAGACTGCTGATTTTATTACCACAATCTATCCAAACCCTAATTTGCAAACTATCAAATCCTTTTTGAAGAGATTCAAGTTTTAATAATGCTTCTAGCTTTTTATCCATTTTTTGTGTAAAGTTGCTAGTACTATACCATTCAGGTATGTCCATAATAACAGTATCATTGGGTATACTTTTCAATTCTGGATTTTTGTTTTGATCATTGTTGCAGCAGATGCCGATAAAACTAAGTGTAATAAAGAGAGACATAAACAATTTCATAAAGCTGTATCATTAAATCTTGAATTAATACCTTATTTGTTATTTTTGAAAATTTTTCTACTTCATGCATTTTTTCATCCTGGTTTAAAAAGCTTTTTTAGATTCCTCCTTTTTCTTTTTTTCTTCTTTGCCTCCCGTAGCATTGGATGTCATTGTTATTATAATCCATACATTTGAAACAGGGTTAAGATCGTCCATAGACTTTATACGTTTATCCATATTACTATTAGGATTTTTTGCATTTCCAAGGGACACTAAGCGTGGGATTGGATATTTCCCATATTTTTTGGAACCTATTTTTAACGGCCTTGTTAAATCAAAATTATAGGCGATGGTCCATCCATTGTCAGCATCAAATCGGCCTCGTCTTATACGTAATTCTCCATCAACGTTTAAAAGATACCATGTGTAACCCCTAAAAACCTCATGATTGTTTAGATCTCCCGGACTAAAAGCTCTATTGAACTCTTTTTCTGAAATACTTCGATAATGATCATGGATGGAAGCTTGGACTTCTGCTCCTTCAGGAAATGTTAATGTACTTTTGTGAAAGCCCATACCAATATCATCAATACCCGGAGATTTTACTTGGGCCATATCATCGCTTGGAAATCTAACCGCTCTTGTAAATCCAAAATAATCGTCGCCATCAATTACAATTTTATAGATCACTGCAGAGTATTCAACATTTTTATTTGCCCACAGAGATTGAAATGTTTTTGACCAACCGAACGCAGCTGCATCCATAGTTTTATACAAAGGATATCGCCAGGAACCAGGGGGATCTATCGGAAACATGCCCCTAACATCGATAAATCTAATTGGATTATTGAAGCAATAATTGTAGGGTGACACAGTTCTCATATCATTAGCCATAGGATCAATTACATGCCATCTTCCAATTTGTGCATCGTACATCCTTGCTCCGTAATCTAACCATTCAAGTCCACTACCATCACTGAACTCTTGCCGTTGTTCTTCTTTGCCGTTAAACTTTAATTTGTTTGAAGGATTTCCGAAGTTTAAACTTTTTGAATTTATCCCTTGCATGACCAAGCCGAACGGATAATAATGCGTTTCTTCAAGTATTCGCCCTCTAATGTGAGTTACCTGGAGATTGTCAAAGAACACTTCAATGTTTGTTGCTTCATTGCTGGTATAAATATACAAATAACCGCTTTTTGCTACTGTTAAATTTGTCGGTGTATGTATAGTTGTAACATCTGTTGCACCCACTTGCTCAAAGCCACTATATCCTGTAGCAATAATGCTCCCGGATGAGTTCCACCGCCGAGGTTCGTGTCCTCACGAACCATTACCTTAACATACTTCACATAAAATTTCAATAATGAAAATAAGAACGCTCATTCAAATAATCACATCGGCATTATCGAAATATAAATATCATGAGGCGCTGTTTCATCGCCGCCAAAATAAGGATACTGCTGGTAGCCATTTGCTTTTGCAGCAGTGGTTCCTCTTGGTAAGCTAACAGAAATTCCTTTTGCTGAAATAATATAAGTGTTTCCGGAAATTTTTATACTGCAATTAATTTCTTCTCCCGGTACCACCGTTGTTATTTCTTTTGAATAGCGAACGCCTTTGCTGTACACATATCCATATAGGCGGATTGCTCCATTACTATATCCCCATCCCATTCTTGCACTGTTGTACTTGTTATTAAACCCCTCTGAAAAACCCCAAAGCTTATTAATATCCTTCTGGTTGTTGGGGATCACCGTTTGATAGATGGCGGAATTATCAAACTTCGCCATGAATTTCATCTCCACCGTGCTGACTGATTTAAGTGGTCGCTTATCACTGTAATGCTGTCCCTTGCGGATCAGGTAGGTGGTATACGTTGTCGCCAGTGTTTGGGTGGTTGTAATTGCGGGGGCAGACTGGATTTCCGGAAGTGGTTGACGAATGAGTTCTTTGTTGCAGGAAAA
>JBGTNK010000070.1:0-31798 GCA_041743125.1 Chitinophagaceae bacterium | reverse complement strand
ATTAACAATGTAGCCATACAATGGCAGGAAAGTAATGATCTTGGATTTACCTGGACAAATATTCCGTCTGGCAATCAGAAAAACCAGCTAGTTTTTCCTAAAACAATTGGCGAACATTTTTACAGGTATTCATTGAAGCCTCTAACTAATATGGATAACCCTTCCTGCACTTTTACATCCAATAATATTAAGATAAAAATATCAGCGAAGCCTTTTGCCCAATCTACAAATTATGTGTTCGGTTGTTATGGATCAAGTATAACAATGGGAGCAGCAGGGGGTATAGAATATTCCTGGTCGGGGCCTGATGGATTTGTATCAACGCTTCAAAATCCGGAAATTCCGAATGTCACTAAAGCCAACACGGGAATGTATGTGGTGAGGGTAATTGATCACAATGGATGCGCTTCAGCCGATTCCACTACATTAACAATATATGACGCTCCGGTAGCTACCATCTCCTTAAGAGATACTAGTGTATGCGAAGGAAGTCCTGTACAAATTTCTGCTTCGGGAGGACAAAATTATGAATGGTTTCCTGCCCTTGGTTTGTCAAATAATAAAGCTTTTAACCCGGTTGCCACCTTAACAGAATCTACAGTTTACACGGTTCGTGTTTATAATAAATATACCTGTTTCGATACCAGTTCAGTTAGGATAAATGTTTGGAAGAAACCAAAGGCTTTTGCCGGGCCCGATAAGTTTACATTGAAGAACCGTGCCATTCAGTTGGATGGAAAAGTAATTGGTAATGATATCAATTATTATTGGTCACCCAGGGATTATCTTGATAATCCTATTTTGGAAAAGCCAAAAGCTGCTCCTCCCCTTTCTCAATCATATTCCTTAACAGTAGTTTCAAATAAAGGATGTGGCAGCAGCACAGATGAAATGAAAGTTGAAGTGATCAGTAAATTATTTGTGCCCACAGCATTTACTCCCAATGGAGACGGGATCAATGACAAATGGACCATTATTTTGTTTGAAGAATATCCTAAAGGTACAGCACGTGTTTATAACAGGTCAGGACAATTAGTTTACACTGGCTTTGCAGCCAATTATAATCCATGGGATGGGAAAATGGGTGGAGAAATAGCTCTGCCTGGCACTTACGTATATTATATTGATCTGGGTGAGGGCAGTAGTCTGTTAAAAGGAACGATTACCCTTATATATTAAATTCCAAAATGATTACAGGGGATGCTGAATCATTATCTTTATTTTCAATTCCGGTCATCCGGAATACGTTGAAGCTTCATTCAAAATAAAGTTTGTTTAAAAAATAAATACCAAATAACATGAATTACAAGCGACGGAAATTAATACAAATAGGTGGCAGCATTGCAGCAGGATTGGCAATAGCCCCGTTGGGCAATTCGCTTTTATTTGATGAACAGTGGCTCAATCAACCAAAAAAACAAAACGTTTTTGGCCTGCAATTGTACTCATTAAGAGATGATCTTCCGAAAGATCCAAAAGGTATTTTAAAACAGGTGGCCTCCTTTGGCTATAAGCAGATAGAAGGCTATGAAGGTCCGCAGGGCTTGTTCTGGGGTATGAGCAATACCGATTTTAAGAAATACATGGATGACCTGGGAATGGAATATATAACCAGTCATTGTAATATTGACAAAGACTTTGAACGAAAGGCTGCAGAAGCCGGAGCCATCGGGATGAAATACCTGATCTGTCCCTCAAGAGGATCTTACAAAACGGTTGATGATTTCAAGAAAGTAGCCGATGATTTTAATAAGAAGGGTGACATATGCAAGAAGAATGGTATCCGGTTCGCCTATCATAATCATGAATATAGTTTTAAAGAAGTGGACGGCCAGTTTCCGCAGGATATTATGATGATGAATACAGATCCTTCATTAGTAGATTATGAGATGGATATTTACTGGGTGGTAACAGGCAACCAGGATCCTATTACGTGGTTAAATAAATATCCGGATCGTTTTATACTGGGTCATGTAAAGGATAGGATAAAAGGAGCAACCGAACGGGGAGCAAGCTGTATATTAGGAACTGGTAGTATAGATTTCCCAAAAATTATAAAAGTCGCTAAGGAAAAAGGGATGAAATATTTTATTGTAGAGCATGAACGATATGATAATAGCACTCCACTTAAATGTGTGCAGGCTGATGCCGAATATATGAAAAAGCTGAAGGTTTAAAACTTGACAACTGTTCTCAATAAGAAAAGCTTTTGTCTAGTGCAGAGGCTTTCTTTTTTGATTTTGTGCACGGACTATTCCTTGATGCTTTGTACAAATCAAAAAGAAAAACATTCCCGGTTCTTACATCTCCCTGATTAATCTTATTATAGTGACAACTCAGGCCACGGTATGAGATTTCATAAAAATATCGTCATCCAACTGCCATAACCTGGCACCGCCTTTTATACCATCTTTATTTTTAATTAGCGTGATATTCTCGTCCAATTTAAAATTGATCTTATCTGCATTTCCTCCGCCAATGTACAAATGATCATAATTAAATACTGTTTTTAAATGCCCAATTAAATCCTTTATCCTGTTATTCCACTTATCAATCCCAGCATCTAATAATCCGCGGTCGCCAACGAAATCATCATAAGTTTTTTTCTTTCTCACCGGGAGATGAGCTAATTCAAGGTGGGGCAATAAATTTCCGTTCAGCAAAAGGGCGGTTCCGAAGCCGGTACCCAGGGTGATCACCAATTCTAAACCCTTCTCGCTTACCACACCCAAACCATGCAGGTCGGCATCATTAACAATTCGCACAGGCTTATTTAAAATATCACTGATCAATTTATTCAGGTTAACCTTTGTCCATAATTCGGTGCCCAGGTTTGGAGCAGTATATACGATCCCCTTTTTTACGAACCCCGGAAATCCCACTGACACTTTTTCGTAATCATGGAAATCACGGGTTAGCTGTTGTATGGCCTCAAGTACTTTGCCAGGCTCAGCAGGATTGGGTGTTTTTACTTTTATAAAATCCTGTAACATTTTTCCATCGGGGTCTAACACAGTTGCTTTAATGGACGATCCTCCGATATCAATTGATAAAATATTCATGACAGATTATTTATTTTGTATTGTTGAACTTATAAAATCAGTAAATTAACCAAATCATTTCAAACACGACTATACTAATTAAAATATTACAGTAATGAAAACCATGAATGAATTTCTGTTAAAAAAAGTTTGAAGTTAATGCTATTAATTTAAAGCTTTCCATTACTTTGTTACTTAAAGATGACCATTCCTGCGAATCAATATTTCTGATCAATAAATCTTTTACATGTATACACTGATTACCATGGTCTTTATTTTAGGATATGCTGCAATAGCATTTGAGCATCCACTAAAGATTAATAAAACAGCAAGTGCTTTACTCACCGGCGTCATTTGCTGGGTAGTGTATATTATGGGAAGTTCGGATACCAATTTTGTATCCAGCCAATTATATGAACACCTGGGACAAATATCCGGTATCCTGTTCTTTTTGTTAGGAGCTATGACCATTGTAGAACTGATCGATGCCCATGATGGTTTTGAAGTAATTACCAGTAAAATTACAACCAAGGATAAAAGGAAATTACTCTGGATCATCGGCCTGGTTGCCTTTTTTCTCTCCGCTGTACTTGATAACCTAACTACCACCATTGTCATGGTTTCATTATTAAGAAAATTAATTGCTGATAAAGAAACAAGATTGTTTTTTATTGGAATGGTGGTGGTAGCCGCCAATGCCGGTGGTGCCTGGACTCCGATAGGGGACGTTACTACTACTATGTTATGGATAGGCGGACAAATTACTTCGGGTAATATTATGTTGAAATTAATTATTCCCAGCCTGGCCTGCCTGATCGTTCCTCTTGTTTTTATTTCCTTCCGCATAAAAGGCAAAATAGAGAACACAGTCATTCAACCACATGAGCAATTGAATCCAACGAATCGTTTTGAACGCAGGCTGATACTGGGCCTGGGAGTTGCAGCCCTTGTTTTTGTTCCGGTTTTTAAAACAATTACCCACCTGCCTCCCTTCCTGGGAATATTATTTGGATTGGGCGTCTTGTGGGTAGTAACAGAAATTATCCATAAAAATAAAAATGATGAAGAGAAGGATGTGTATTCGGTGATAAATGCCTTACAAAAGGCGGATGTACCCAGCGTACTTTTTTTCCTGGGAATACTGATAGCCATTTCAGCATTGGAATCTACCCACATACTAGCTAATCTTGCCACTTTTATGGATAACACCATTGGGAATATCAACATCATTGTTGTATCGATCGGTTTGCTTTCTGCAATTGTGGACAATGTACCGCTGGTAGCCGCAACCATGGGTATGTATGATATGCAAACTTTTCCTACAGATCACTATTTCTGGGAGTTTGTCGCCTATTGCGCCGGTACGGGTGGTAGTTGCCTGATCATTGGTTCCGCGGCAGGAGTGGCAGCCATGGGTATGGAAAAAATTAATTTCTTCTGGTATGTGAAAAAGATCGCATTATTAGCCTTATTAGGATATTTTTCAGGAGCTATCATCTACATGCTTCAGCATTACCTGATTTTTGCCTAAGAAAAAGAATTAATTGATATTATAGATTCAATTTAACAAGTAGCGGCAACAGAGATTTTTGTAAATTTGCTTATGACAGTTGCACTCATCTCCATAGTGTTAGTCGCTCTTGCATTTGCAGGAATTGCCATTAAAATATTGGTTAAGAAGAATGGCCAGTTTTCAGGTACTTGCAGCAGTAATAATCCTTACTTTCAAAAAGAAGGAGGAACCTGCGGCATTTGTGGCGCCAAAGCAAATGAAAAATGTAAGTCCTGAAAACAAAATAATTTTTTTGTTTCACTTTTTTTATTCGCTTAATTAATAGTTCCTGTCTCTAAATAATTTCTGTATAATATTTGAATGAACCTATACACAATTTATAAAAGGAATTTTAATACAATTCTTCCAGCCTCTTTTTTAGTGCAGGGGAACTGTATGTTTTCCAATTACCTTTTTCGTCATAAATAAAAAAAACCTCCAATTGTAATTCCTTATGGAGGACCAAAAACTTCTTTGCCTTATCCATTCCCATAACCATAAAAGCGGTAGCATAGGCATCGGCCGTCATGCAATCGGCAGCCAGTACCGTGGCGCTTAGTAAATTGTGTTTCCCTGGATAGCCGGTATGCGGATCGATGATATGCGCTCTTTTTTCTCCACTCGAAATATAAAATTTCCTGTAATTTCCGGATGTAGCCAGTCCGCTATTGCCCATTTGCAGGATCGCCTGCAACGGCCTGCCATTAGCATGGTTTTCGTTTGGCTGATCTATACCAACAGTCCAGTTTTTATCTTTTTGTTTTTTGCCTTTTACTTTAATCTCACCTCCCAATTCCACCAGGTAATTATTTATTCCTTTGCTCTCAAGAAAGGAAGCCAGCACGTCTACCGTATAACCTTGCGCAATGGCATTGAAGTCAAGCATGACCCGTGGGTTTTTCTTTACCAGTTTTCTACCTTCCAGCCGAACCAGGTCATAACCAGTATAAGGTAATAAGCTATCGATAAGAGTACTGTCTATAGCCTCTTCATTTGTAAACCCAAATCCCCACGCATTGATAAGCGGCGCTACTGTAACATCGAAATATCCATTCGTTTTTTCTGACACTTCAATTGCTTTTTTAAAAACGCGGATAAAATGATCATCTGCAAGAGCCCCGGTATCGTTCCGGTTGATCCTGGAAATAATAGAGGCAGGCACATACGTGGAAAGAGACAAGTCTATTACGCTCAAAATGGAATCAATAGCTGATTTATAATCAAGTCCTTCGCCAGCAATCCAGGTTAACTGGTAGGTGGTTCCCTGTGCTTCTCCGTTGATCCTTATAATATTTTCAGAAGGAGGGTTGCAGTAGAGGAAAAGAAAAACTAGAATAAATGGAGGTAGTGTGAATTTCATGTATGCTAATTCTGATCATCTTCTTTATTAACCACCAAAATCATCAAATGCAATATTAGCAGGAGGGACTCCTAAATCATCCAGCATTTTAAATACGGCAGCATTCATCATTGGCGGACCGCAGAGATAATATTCAATTTCTTCGGGCTCTGAATGATTTTTTAAATAATTCTCAAAAAGTACCTGGTGTATAAACCCGGTATGACCCGTCCAATTGTCTTCAGCAAGTGGCTCTGATAATGCAATGTTGTATTGAAAATTGGCAAATTCCTTTTCGATCTCACGAAATTGCTCCGTATAAAATACTTCTCTTAATGACCGGCCGCCGTACCAGAAAGATATTTTTCTATCCGTTTCCTTTTTTGTATGAAACAGGTGAAACAAATGCGACCGCAATGGAGCCATACCAGCGCCACCCCCAATATAAACCATTTCCTTTTTTGTTGGCTTGATATGAAAGTCGCCGAATGGACCGGATATAGAAACTTTGTCGCCTGGTTTTGTTGAAAACACATATGAGGAACAAATACCCGGGTTTACTTTCATAAAACCACCGGCTTTTCTGTCGAATGGTGGTGTGGCCAGCCGGATATTAAGCATAATAATATTTCCTTCGGCAGGATGGTTTGCCATGGAATAAGCCCTAAACACAGGTTCGCTGTTTTTCATGCTGAGATCCCATATTTTAAACTTATCATAATCCTCATGAAAACGTGCATCAATTTTATAGAGATCTGTTTTGAAATTAATCTCACAAACCGGTACATCCAGCTGAATATAACTTCCGGATTGAAATTCTAAAAACTCACCAACGGGTAATTTAACCACCAACTCTTTAATATAAGTAGCTACATTATCATTTGAAACTACTTCACATTCCCATTTCTTAATACCGAAAATTTCTTCCGGTATTTTTATTTCCATATCCTGTTTCACTTTTACCTGGCAACCCAATCTCCATTTCTCCTGTATCTGTTTCCTGTTAAAGTAGGGTTTTTCTGTGGTTAAGATCTCTCCTCCGCCCGATAACACCTGGCATTTACACATAGCGCATGTCCCTCCGCCCCCACAGGCAGAAGGAAGAAATATTTTTTCATTTGATAATGTTGTCAGGATGCTGGAACCCGCCGGTACCTCTACAGTTTCTTTTCCATTGATCAGAATCTTTACCAAACCTGATGGCGTCAGCCTGGCTTTTGCATACATGATAAGCCCCACCAGCAATAAATTGAAAACCAGGAATATGGCTATGCTGGTAATTATCGTAGATGTTTCAATTGATAATAAGATCATAATTCAAATTCGGGTGATTATACTTTGATACCCATAAAACTCATAAAGGCAATACCCATCAACCCGGTGATGATAAATGCAATACCCAGCCCCCGCAAAGGCGCAGGTACATTAGAATACCTAATCTTTTCACGAATAGCTGAAATAGCTACAATGGCCAGGAACCAACCAACACCGGAACCAATTCCAAATACTGTGGCTTCACCCAGCGTCGCATATTCTCTTTCCTGCATAAACAAAGCACCACCCAGTATGGAGCAATTCACAGCGATCAGGGGTAAAAAAATACCAAGAGCAGCATATAATGCTGGTGCGAATTTTTCAACGATCATTTCAACCAATTGAACAATAGCGGCGATCACTGCAATGAACATAATAAAACTAAGAAAGCTCAGGTCCACAGCAGCAAGATCATTTGATAACCAGCTAAGCGCCCCGGCCTTTAATAAATAATTTTCCATGAGATAACATACCGGCACAGAAACAGCCAGCACAAAAATGACAGCTACACCCAAACCCACCGCACTTTTCACGGTTTTAGAAATAGCCAGGTAAGAACACATACCCAGGAAATAGGCAAAGATCATGTTCTCTATAAAAACCGCCTTTATAAAAATATTTACATGCTCCATAGTAAACCCTTTATTGATTAGCTGGTTTCAATCAATTTTGAATTCTTACTTCTTTGTATCCATATCAGCACGCCAACGATTATCAACGCCATGGGCGGTAATATGGAAAGGCCATTATTAAAATATCCCAGTCTATAAAAAAGATCAGGCACCAACTGAAAGCCCATCAACTTCCCGGATCCAAAAAATTCTCTTACGGCAGAAACAAGAACCAATATTAATCCATAGCCTAACCCATTACCAATACCATCTAGAAAAGAAGGCCATGGTTTATTGGCCATGGCAAAGGCTTCCAGACGGCCCATCACAATGCAATTAGTAATAATCAAACCAACAAATACTGAAAGCTGTTTGCTGACTTCGTAAACAAATGCTTTTAAAACCTGGTCTACTAAAATAACCAACGATGCAACAATAGTTAGTTGTACTATTATCCTTATCCTGTTAGGAATGATATTGCGGACAAGAGAAATAATGAGGTTGGCAAATGCACATACCACCACAACAGACAGGGCCATTACAATGGAAGGTTTCATTTGCACTGTAACGGCCAGTGCAGAACAAATACCCAGTACCTGCACTGTAATGGGATTACTGTCATTTAAAGGATCACTTATTAGTTTTTTATTCCTGGCAGAAAAAAGTGGTTCCTTCTTTTCTTTAACTTTTACCGGCGCTATAGGTGCTGTTGTACTCATACTCCTGAATTGAATTATTTAAACCCGGTTAATTCTCGTTATAATAATCCGGTTTTTTCTCCCGTACATTTTATCAATGCTTCAACTCCCGATCATACAGGGCAGAATCTGCATGGGCTTCATTTACCAGCGATGATCCGGCTCCCTGTTTATTTATTGTGGCAAAATATGGGATATAACTTCCCAGCGTTCTGTGCAACATTTCGCTTACTCCTCCACTTGTAATAGTTCCTCCTGAAATACCATCTACGGCGTGCTTGTCTTCTGAAGAAGCTCCTCCCTTAATCACTTTTACTGAAACAAAATTTCCTTTTTCATCTAAAATTTTTTTCCCTTCAAATTGCTTTTGAAACTCCAGGGTTTCAATTTCAGCACCCAAACCAGGCGTTTCACCCTTGTGGCCAAAACTGACGCCATGAATAGTGTTTAAATCCTCTTCTAAGGCAATATATCCCCAAATGGGGCCCCACAATCCTTTTCCCCTGACCGGAATTATGTAATACAATTTACCATCTTTATTAAAGACAAACAAGGGAAATAATTGCTTGTCCACATTGCCGGTCCGTGCTTTGTCCAATTCTTTCTTAAGATCAATTTCAAAAGCAGAAATATTTTCCTTAACAGCAATTCCTTTTGAATTCAGAACTACCTGTTCCTTGTTATATTGTGTAAATAATTTTTCAGCTTCCTCTGCCGTACTGCTGATGCCAACGCTGGCAAGGATATTCTGCATTTTTTCTAACCTCACATTTTTTGCCTGGAAAGGACCTAAAACAATAGAAGCAATAGCTAGTAGCACAGCTACCACCACCACCATCACGGAGGAAAAAAGAAATGTAAATTTGCTACTGTTCTTGTTCATACTATTAGCTTTTTACCCGCTTTAATCTTCTTCTGATATTCGCTCTTACCACATAATGATCTATTAAAGGAGCCATTACATTCATAAATAAAATTGCAAGCATCATACCCTCCGGATAAGCAGGATTAAAAACCCTTATCATGATTGCAAAAAGACCGATTAAAAAACCATAAATAAATTTACCCTTGTTGGTTTGAGCAGCTGTAACAGGATCTGTAGCCATGAATATGGCGCCAAATGCAAATCCGCCTAATACGAGGTGATTCAATGGAGCAATTTGCATCAACGTATTTGACCCAAACAAATTAAATATAAAAGCCATCACTAGGCCACCAGCCACCACAGAAACCATGATCCGCCAGCTTCCAATACCTGTATAGAGCAAAATGGCAGCACCCACCAAGCAGGCAATTGTAGACGTTTCTCCAATTGAACCGGGTATAATGCCTATAAAGGAATCCCAGAAATCCGGAATCTTATCCGCATACCCGGCTGCCGCATCGCCCAATGGGGTGGCACCGCTAAACCCATCCACTATTTGTTGACCTTTTGATAAATCTGTATTGACCCACACCTCATCCCCAGACATTTTTGTGGGATAGGCAAAGAAAAGAAAGGCCCTTGCCGTCAATGCCGGATTGAGAATATTCATTCCTGTTCCTCCAAAGACTTCTTTACCTATAATTACAGCAAAAATGGTAGACACTGCTACCATCCACAACGGAACATCTACCGGCATCACCAGCGGTATCAGCATTCCAGAAACAAGAAAACCTTCATTAATTGTATGTTTCCGAATGATTGCAAATATGAATTCAACCGTTAATCCTGACGCATATGAAACGATCACTACAGGCATCACTTTTATAGCACCAAAAATTATTTGATCAATAAAGGATGAGTCCAAATTTCCAATGGCCTTATCATGTTGATAGCCCGTATTCCAAATACCGAATAACAAACATGGCACCAAAGAAATGACAACAAGTATCATCGTCCGTTTCAGATCGATAGCATCTCGCACATGTGCACCATCAGGTGGGGCCGTGTGCTCCGGAACAAACAGGAAAGTTTCTAATGCATTGAAGGCCGGATAAAATTTCTCGAGCTTTCCACCTTTTTCAAAGTTGGGCTTTATTTTATCTAATAATTTCTTGATTGGCTTCAAATGAAAAAATTTTGAATGATAAAGGTTAGGTGGTTGCTATCCGTGTTGCCGGATTTTATCTATTCTTCACTGTCAATATAAATTTAACCTGAATATAATGAATAGTTTTCCATTGTGAAATGAAATACTAATAAACGCCGGGCTAACTTCTAACTGAATTCCTTCCGGATAAGATCAAGCCCCATGCGAATAATATGCTGAGATTCAATTTTGGAAGTACATACAAATTCACAAAGAGCGAAATCTTCCTCCACCACTTCATATATGCCCAGGTTTTCCATCATTTCTATATCTTCTATTAATATGGATTTTAAAAGATGTACAGGATATATATCCATGGGAAAAACTTTTTCGTATTCTCCTGTTACAACAAAAGGTCTTTCCTCGCCATGGAGGTTGGTATTGAGTTCATGCTTCTTACCAGGATTGAGCCAGGAAAAAAAAGTTCGTGAATGGCTGAATTTATTCAGGCCCGGAGCTAACCAGCCCATGAACTCCGGTTCATTACCTTCCGGGATAACTGTTAACTGTGCATCATAAAAGTTTAAATAACCATCACCCGAAATTTGCTGACCCGTTAAAACATTACCACTAATGATCCGGTTATCACCATTTTTAGGTTGTCCATCAGCAAGGATATTTTTAATAGCACAGCCTGCAATTGTTTTATAATATTTTGGGTTCGTTATCTGTGAGCCTGTTAAAGCCACTACTTTTGAACAATCAAATTTTCCTTCAAGAAATAATCGTCCTAAAATAACAACATCCTGGGGACTGATACACCAAACGGATTCCCCTTTATTTACCGGATCGATATGATGGATTTGAACCCCCACATTACCTGCTGGGTGAGGCCCGGATATTCTATTAATCTCCACACCTTTTGCATTAGAAAATAAGCCTGAATATGTTTCCGCTTTAATATTTAAATGCACTTTCCCCGATGTTAATTTTTTAAGCACTTCCAGGCCGGTTTGGAATGCCTCATCCTGACCAATCATAATGAAATCATAATCTGGGGAAAGCGGGCTGCTGTCGAATGCGGATATAAAAATTGATTTAGGTTGTTGCTCCGGACTGGCGATGATCCCAAAGGGTCTTTGGCGAATGAACGGCCATGCACCACTATTTAATAAAGTCCCTATAATTTCTTCCCTGCTTAAATTGCCGGGTTTTGTTTTATCAAAATGTACATACTTAGTTTCTTTATCAGCCAGTATTCTTATTTCCAGTATTTTTCGTTTTTCGCCACGGGCTATTTCCACAACTTCGCCACTTACCGGTGAAGAAAATTTAATGGCCTCATTATTTTTGTCGTAAAATAAAACGGTACCGGCTTGTACTTCATCTCCTTCCTTTACCATTAATTTTGGAACTACGCCTATAAAATTCGGAGGTTTTAAGGCAACAGTATCAGGCATTGGTAAATCAGAAATAACCTTCTCGGCCTCGCCTACCAATTTGATATTCAAACCTCTTTTTATTTTTATGAATTTTGACATACAAATTTATTTGATCAGTAAACAACATTGGCCAGATCTGTTTACCTTAATACCTGAAGAAAGCCAGCTACCCAGGCTGGTAAAATACTACTATTATTACTTTTACAATTTCAGTAAAAAAAACTAATCCTGCGCATATACTTACCTAAAATATTAACAGCAACTAAAAAAATTATCAACCCTTACTAACAAGGCTTTAATGATTTGAAAAAAGTCTTGTTTTTTTTATAATATTAGAATAACTTACTGGTAAGACGTGTTATGATTGTATGATGATAATCGGGGGATCCCGGCCTGGAATCCATCCTAATAAAAATGAATAAGGTAAAGAACATGAAATATAAACTTTTTCATTCGTAAATAAAGATCATATAATCCACTTTAAAACAAATCTTTTATGGGTACGGTAAATAAAATCATAAAAACAAAAGGCCATATTATTTATTCTGTGTCGCCCGACACGATGATTTATGAAGCACTAGAAATGATGGTTGAGAAAAATGTGAATGCATTAGTTGTAATGGAGAACGAAAAACTTGCGGGCATTTTTACCGAAAAAGATTATGCCCGTAAAGTAGTGCTCAAGGGAAAATCTTCTAAGGATACAAGGATAGGCGAGATCATGACCAAAGACCTGATAACAGTAAATCCTGACACAACTATCGAGAATTGCATGCGCTTGATGACCGGCAAATTCATCCGGCATTTACCTGTAGTTGAAGGGGAAGAATTAGTGGGGATTATTTCTATAGGTGATGTTGTGAAATATATCATTGAAGAACAGAAATTCATCATTGAAAATATGGAACACTACATAACGGGCAGGTAGACTGGGGGAGTGAGCAGCACTGTTATCTTTTGAGTTATAGCTTTATTTAGAGTTCATGGATGCTATAAAGCATTTTTACATTATCCCGGTTTGTAGCCGGGTTTTTTTAATTCCTTTTTCAAAAAGTCCCGGGAAGTGTATTTAATTATAAGGAAGAAATGAAATGCAAAACAGAGCAATAAATTACCGAAAAATGATTCGCTTACTTTTCTAACTCCAGCACATAACTTTCTTTTGGCTTTATTTCAAAGCCATCAAGAGTTACCTTATTACCTGATACAACTTCTTTTCCGTGGGAAAACCCTTTAATCATTTCATTATAATAATTCCATTCAGGCTTAATTGGTTTATCTCCGGTGTTTGAAATAACCATAATGGTTTGTTTTGCATCATACCGGAAAAAAATATATAACCCGTCTTTCGGAATAAATTGCATCGTTTTGCCGCTTGTAATAGCAGAAGAATTTTTCCGAAACCTGGCTAATGCACTGGTATAATTAAAAACTTCATTTTCCAATTCAGTTCTTCCTGCTGCAGTGAACCGGTTATTGGCATCCCCCTTCCAACCCCCGGGAAAGTCTTCCCTAACGGTTGCATCCGTATTTACTTTCTTATTTTTCATTAATACTTCGGTACCATAATATAATTGAGGTATTCCGCGCAGGGTCAACAACCAATTGAGTCCAATTTTTAGCCGGCTCCAATCTTCATCCACAACTGAATATACCCGGTCCATGTCATGATTATCCATAAAAATGCAGTTGTTCATGGGATCTTTATACAGTACATCCTGCGCTAATGTGCCGTAAATTTTATTAACACCATGTCCCGGTTCATTCATTCCGGCAAGGATTGCAAAACTGGTCTGAAAGTCAAGCATACCCTCCGCATTATGTTTAAAAGGAACCTTCATATTATTCCTGGTAAAATAAGCATTGGCAGTAATTGAACTGACCCACGATTCGCCAAAAACAGTAAGACGGGGAAATTCCCTTTCCAATGCCACGTTTATCCTATTCATAAACTGTTCATCACAATACTTATAAGTATCTACCCGCCAGCCATCGATACCAAATTCTTCAGTTGTCCAAATAGCATGCTGAATAAGAAAATTAGCAACAAATGGGTTTCTCTGATTGAGATCTGGAAGATGCGGAACAAACCAACCATCAAGCATGATCTTTTTATCAATGGCGGATACATAGGGATCATAAAACACTTCTTCTTTATGGTTGGGCCCCTGGAATGAAGGCCACACATTTACCCAATCCTTCATTGGGGGATCCAGGATAAACCAATGGTGATTGCCAACGTGATTATAAACGGCATCCTGAATCACCTTCATACCCTTTTTATGCACCGCATTACAAAACTCTTTGTAACCTTCATTGCCTCCCAGTCTTTTGTCAACCTTATAATGATCCGTAAACCAATAGCCATGGTAACCCGCTACGTTATTTCCCCATTCACTCATCAACGGCATATCATTTTCAATTACCGGAGTTGGCCATATGGTGGTAACTCCCAACTGATCTAAATAGTCGAGGTGATCAACAATGCCCTTAAGGTCACCGCCATGGCGAGAAAATTTATTCTGCCTGTCGCTCGTTTCATCCCGGTAACCTTTTATAATATCATTAGAGGGATCTCCATTGGCAAAACGGTCAGGCATCAACAAGTAAATAAAATCTTTTGCCGTAACGCCCTGCACTCTGGTCTTTCCATTTTCCTTACTCCGTGCCAGCAACGAATATTTTATTTGTAAACCTGACTCCCTCGTGCCAAAATTAAATGTGCGTTCACCGGGTTTTGCATTTTTTTCAATCACCAGGTCAAGAAATATATAATTGGGATTTTCTACGCGGTGTATCGCTTTTAAAAAAACTCCATCCGCTAATTTCATTCCGCCTGCGGACAACTTAAGCATGGGTATTTTGCCTGCTATATTTTCCTGGTGAATCATTAATTGCAGTTTCGGATTCTGCATTCCTACCCACCAATTAGAGGGGTATATATTTATTTCCCCGGCAATGGCCGTAAAAACCACCAGGCAGCTATGTAATAAGATTAAGAATTTTTTCATAATCAGATCGGTCTTTGTTCCTCAATTTCAAGTTTGGTTGTTTCTATTTCATCCATAATTTTTGGTTCCCGAATAAAAACGAAACAAATGATGGCCGCCAGGATCATTAATGCGCCACCAATCTGCACCGCTGCGAGGCGATCGTTATTCAAAACATTTCTCATCAGCCATCCAAATCCAAGTGAAGCTATAATTTCAGGAAGAACAATAAAGAAATTAAATATGCCCATATAAATACCTACTTTATCCTTTGGCAGGCACCCGCTCAGCATGGCGTAAGGCATAGAAAGAATACTTGCCCATGCTATTCCCACCCCGGTCATACTTCCAAATAATAAATATTTATTTTCTACCCAGCTTACACTTATCATACCAAGAGCACCGCATAGCAGGCATAGGCCATGTGTCAATTTTCTTCCCAGTTTATCAGCAATAAATGGTAACACCAATGCAAAAAGAAAAGTTATCACACTATAATAAGCTAACGTAAGGCTACCGAAATCTGCTCCCTCTGCATAAACAGGATCGCTTGCATCTTTGCCGCCAAAAACATTTACAGCAACAGCGGTGGTATAATAAAACCACATTAAGAAGAGACCGGGCCAGGTAAAGAATTGTACCAGTGATACTATGCGCATTCTTGGTGGCATATTTCCCAATGCACTAAATATTTCCCTGGCTCCCCCACCAAAGCCCTTATTGGATTCCTGTACCTTTTTTTTAAAATCAAGATCTGAAGGAGGATATTCTTTTGTAGTAAATACGGTATACAAAACTGCTGAAAGAAAAAAGAATCCTCCCAGGTAAAACGACCACTTTACATTTTCCGGAATACTGCCCTGCGCTGCGGTGTTGGCAATATTGAAAACGTTTTTCATCATCCAGGGTAAGGCGGATGCAATACTTCCTCCCAAGCCTATCATCAGGCTTTGCATAATAAACCCTCTGTTGACCTGCGAGTCCGGAAGCTTATCAGTAACAAATGCACGGAAAGGTTCCATGGCTACATTACCAAATGTATCCAATACCCAAAGTAAACCGGCTGCCATCCACAATTCACTGCTGTTGGGCATGAACAAAAGCGCAATAGAACTCAGGATAGCCCCGATCATAAAATAGGGTCTTCTCCTTCCCCAACGCGGATGCCAGGTTCTGTCGCTCATATAACCAATGATGGGTTGCACAATTAAACCCGTCAATGGTGCTGCAAGAAATAAAAATGGTACCTCGTCAGGATTGGCGCCAAGGTTTTCATAAATGCGGCCCATGTTGGCTCTTTGTAAATCCCAGCCAAACTGGATTCCAAAGAAACCGACGCTCATATTTACTATCTGGCTAAGACTTAGTTTAGGCTTAATACCTGTATAGGCTGTAGACATATGTGATCATTCCCCCCGGTGTGATACGGGAGTTATTTATTTATATAATTATGGGAACATTCATCAATGGAGTCTGCAATGATCCGAAAAAAAGAAACTTTTTTAAATGACCTAATTATATCTGGCCCGGTTGAAAAAGAAGGACTCCTTATATCACAAATCCATTAGGAATAATGGCTCCTTTCTTCACAACAACAATTCCGCCTTTAATAGTATAAAGTGGTTGATCCGTATTTTCAAGATGTGTTCCGCCATTAATGCGTACATCATTTCCAATCCGGCAATTTTTGTCTACAATGGCACTGTTAATATAACAGCGGTCACCAATGCCAAGCAGAGGAATACCCTGCGATTTATCTTTTTCAATATCTAAAAGTGTTTCATAATAATCACTACCCATTATATAGGTGTTCAGTACTGTGGAGCCATGTCCGATACGTGACCGAATTCCAATCACACATTTCTCTAACCGGGAAGCATGGATAATAGAGCCTTCCGCAATAACTGTTTTCTCCAGGGTGGTGCCACTTACTTTTGCCGGAGGCAGCATGCGGGCACGGGTATAAATAGCCCGGTTGTTATCAAATAAATTAAAATCAGGGATGTCGTCTGTTAATCCCAGGTTTGCTTCAAAGAAAGAATAAATATTTCCGATATCTGTCCAGTATCCGTCGTACTGGAAACTGGCTACTTTGCATTTGTCTATAGAAAGAGGAATGATCTCCTTACCAAAATCTGCAGCATCCAGGTAATTATTCTGTAAATAATCAAACATTAACTGGCGGTTGAATATATAAATGCCCATAGAGGCCAGGTAATTCCTTCCGGCTCGTTGCATTTCGGGCCCGGTATCGCTTGTCCATTCACCTAAAACTTCCTTTTTGGGTTTTTCAATAAATGAAGTGATAAGCCCTGACTCATCTTTTTTCAATATCCCGAATTCCGGAGCTTCCCTGTCAGCCACGGGAATGGTTGCAACAGAAATATCGGCCCCCGTTTTTTTATGATTGTCCAGCATCTCCTGGAAATCCATCTGGTATAACTGGTCACCGGAGAGAATCAGGATGTATTCACTTTCGAAAGGAGCAATATGCCTGAGGCTTTGCCGGACAGCATCAGCGGTGCCCTGAAACCACGTTGGGTTATCAGGAGTTTGTTCTGCAGCAAGAATATCTACAAAGGCAGAACTGAAGTTGCTAAAATGATAAGTGTTCTTAATGTGCCTGTTGAGAGAAGCGGAATTGAATTGTGTTAAAACAAACATCCGGTTGATACCCGAATTCATACAATTAGAAATAGGAATATCTACGAGACGATATTTACCGGCAATTGGAACAGCAGGCTTTGAACGACTGGCTGTTAACGGATATAACCTGGATCCGGCTCCACCACCTAATATTACACTTAGTATTTCTTTTGAGATAGACATAAGCAATAAGTTTTAGAAAATAATGCAGAAAAGTTAAGGAACAATTTGAATAAACTTTCAAACAAACTATTATTTGATAAATATAATTTCAATTATTTTAAGGAACTGTACAGATCGATATATTGTTGTGCTGATGAATCCCAGGAATGATCGATGGTCATCATATGACTACGCATCCATTGATATAAATCGGGTTTGTTGGTATAAAGATCTATGGCCCTGCCTATAGAATAGGTAATATCGCCAACGGTTGGCTGATCGAAGCGGATGCCATATCCTTGCCAGTCACCAAAATCTTTAATAGTATCTTTCAATCCTCCTACACTTCTTACCATGGGTACCGTACCATATCGTAATGCATACATTTGATTTAACCCACAAGGTTCAACACGACTGGGCATCAACAAAAAATCGGAACCGGCATATATCTGGTGGCTTAATGGTTCACTATAACCAATATAAGAATTATAATAACCACCGAATTTATGCTTCATTTGATCTAACTGATCTTCAAGATAAGGTTCACCTGATCCTAAAACTAAAAAATTAGCTTTCCCATGATGCTGGTATATTGATTGACTAAAAGCCTCCGGTAAAAGATCAGCGGCTTTTTCACCCACTAACCTGCCTATAAAAGAGATGAGGGGTTTCTCAGGATCAAGGCCAAACTGGCCGCAGATTTCTTTCTTATTTTTTTTCTTTCCTTTTTCTACCAATTCAGCATCATAATTTTTTACGAGGTAATCGTCTGTTAGCGGATCCCAAACATCGGTATCTATACCATTTAATACACCAAAGCTTTTTCCCTTTTCATACTCAAATAAATTTTCAAGGCCGTTCGCAGAATGTTTTAATTCTTCCAGGTAACTATGACTTACTGTTGTTACTTTATCGGCACATTTTACGGCAGATGCCATCGGGTTGATCGTATTGCTCCAATCCAGCAAACCCCATTTCCAGCTATCATAAGCAGGTATGAGATAATATTTATCCCACCCAATCCAGCCCTGGTACTGGCCATTGTGTACGGTAAAAACTGAAGGCACTGCACCCAGGCTGTTTCTAAATGTGTAGCAATGCTTCATCATGAATGGAATCAGACCTGTATGGTGATCATGACAATGAACGACATCGGGTTTGTGTTCCCACTTACTGATCCAGTCGCACACAGCAATTTGGAATGCCATGAAACGCTCCGTATCATCATCATAACCATAGATCTTTTCCCTGTCAAGCAAGCCGTTTATATCAACAAGGAATAAATCAAAACCCAGTTTATTTGTTTTCTCTTTGATAACACTATAATGAAACCATTGCGGACCGATATTCTGACCTCCTTCATGTACCAGCTCCCAATTATTATTATAAAGGAATTTGGTGCGGTACATTGGCATTATTACTTTGGTAATATGGCCTAATTCTGCCTGGTATTTTGGCAGAGCGCCAACTACGTCTCCAAGACCTCCCGCCTTTGCCACCGGATAACATTCTGCTGCTACATGTACAATTTCCATTCAAAAAATATTATATTGAATAATCTGTTTGAAATTAAGATGTTTTTGGCATAGCGCAGTTTAATAATTAAAAATTTTTCGATAACTGAATTCTGTTTATTTTCAACCCTCAAATTAAAACTAACGATTGCTATGAGTCAACAGGCAAAAATACCAACCAATTATGGAGCCCTTGGAACATTGGTAACAGTGTTCTTTTTTTGGGGATTTATTGCAGCAGGAAATAGTGTGTTTATACCCTTCTGCAAACATTATTTTCACCTTGACCAATTTCAAAGCCAATTGATAGATTTTGCTTTTTATACTGCTTACTATATTGGTGCGTTAATCTTGTTTGCTTATGGAGCATTTGGTGGTAAGGACCTGGTAGGAAAATGGGGTTATAAAAATAGCATCGTTTATGGTTTGCTTTTTTCCGCATTAGGTGCCGCCGCTATGATCTTTGCTGTTAACGGAAATAGTTTTGCCGGAATGCTGATCGGTTTGTTTATTGTTGCGCTGGGATTTTCTCTGCAACAAACAGCAGCCCAACCATTCGCTATTTTATTGGGAGATCCGGCTACAGGTACCAGCCGTGTAAACCTGGGTGGAGGTGTAAATTCATTTGGTACCTCTATTGGGCCCCTGGTTGTTGCTCTCGCACTATTTGGAACTACTGCTGCCATTACGGATGAAAAAATAGCATCACTTAGCTTATCAAAAGTAATTATCCTTTATATAGCCGTAGGGGCTTTATTTCTTTCTGCTGCAGCTTTGTTCTTTTTTTCAAAAAAAGTACCATCTGGCATTTTACTGGAGAAAACTGAAAAAGCTAATAAGGCACTTTATACCCTCATCATTATGACGGTATTGCTGATCGTTATGTTTATCCCGGTTTTTGATAGTTATAAAACTGACCTTACCAATGCCTCAGTAGATGAAAAGCACGCCATGGAAGCATACAGACTCAATTGGCTTTTGGGGGCACTGGCGGTTGTTGTGCTGGGTTTATTATTATCTCTTGCCAGTGCAAAAAAGAAAGCTGAAGGATGGGGTGCTATGCAATATCCTCAGCTGATATTAGGTATGCTGGCCATCTTCGTTTATGTAGGAGTAGAAGTAGCTATTGGAAGTAACCTGGGAGAATTGTTAAAGCAGGAAGACTTTGGATCCTTATCTGCTTCTGAAGCTACGCCGTTTATTGGTATGTATTGGGGTAGTTTAATGATTGGCCGATGGACAGGAGCTATTAATGCTTTCAATCTTACAGAAAGAACAAAGACTATTTTACAATTTATAGTTCCACTTGTAGCTTTTGGAATTCTAATCGGTATCAATACACTTGCAAAATATGACATGACCCCGTTGTATTATTATGTAGTATGTGTGTTGATCCAGATTGTCGCTTTTTATTTAAGCAAAAACAAGCCTGCCAGAACAATGCTTATATTTAGTATGCTGGGCATTGCAGCTATGATCATTGGGTTACTCACAACGGGAACCATCGCCATCTATGCGTTTTTGAGCGGAGGTCTGGTTTGTTCAATTATGTGGCCTTCTATTTTCAGCCTTTCAATCGCAGGATTAGGTAAATACACATCGCAAGGCTCTGCATTTCTAATTATGATGATTCTGGGCGGTGGAATTCTGCCACCCATCCAGGGTAAAATTGCTGATATTATTGGTATCCATTATTCTTATATAATAACTGTTGTGTGCTTTGCTTACCTGGCCTTTTTTGCTTTTGCCGTAAAAGGGATACTCAGAAAACAAGGTATTGATTATGATGCCGAGATAAGCGCAAGCGGACATTGATCAACCGATTTTTTTAATCCTCAACAAGTACCTATCATTTGAAATAACGGGATTCATTTTTAAAATAAATAAAATGGCTGCAAAATCGACGGGTCAACCGACTGCAAAAGCGTTAGAAGCTCTTTCCATTGGAATAGATGTTGGAGGAACGGGTACAAAATTTGGAATTGTAGACCGCGACGGAAACGTTCTTTTTTCCCATCGGATATCAACAAAAAAACATGCAGAAGTAAGCACATTTATTGATGAATTATACACTGCTTTATCCGTTTTAATTGAAAAGGCTGGTGGCATCGGCAGGATGAAAGGCATAGGGGTTGGAGCTCCTAATGGAAATTTTTACACAGGCACAATTGAATATGCTCCCAATCTTCCGTGGAAAGGGATCATCCCCCTGGCCAATCTTATAGAAAATAAATTTAAACTACCGGTAACACTTACCAACGATGCCAATGCTGCCGCCATTGGCGAGATGATGTATGGCGCAGCAAAAGGAATGAAGGATTTTATCATGATCACCCTGGGAACAGGTGTAGGTAGCGGCATAGTGGCCAATGGGCATTTGATCTACGGTCATGATGGTTTTGCCGGCGAACTGGGCCACACTATTGTGATACCGGATGGAAGATTACACAAGGGAACCGGGAAAAAAGGATCACTTGAAAGTTATGCTTCAGCAACCGGTGTACGCAGTACAGCACTGGAATTGCTTGAAAATTCAAAAACTCCCAGTATCCTCAGAAACATTCCCAAAGAGGAACTGGATTCAAGGAAAGTATATGAAGCCGCTATAAAGGGAGACGAACTGGCGAAATATATTTATGAATTTACAGGAAGAATCCTGGGACTTGCACTGGCTAATGCCGTAATGTTTTCAAGTCCGGAAGCTATCATATTGTTTGGCGGTCTTACCAAAGCCGGGGAACTTATTTTAAAACCAACCAAAGAGCATATGGAAGCCAACCTGATCCAGGTATTTGAAAACAAGGTCAAAATCCTTATCAGCCATTTAAAAGAATCCGATGCTGCCATCCTGGGTGCCAGTGCATTGGTATGGGAAATGAAATAGATCAGCTTTTTGTTTTTGTGTCATTTCACCTTTATAAATAATTACTCTATTACTATCCATTTTGCCAATGCAGAAAAGCATCTAGTTGCTATTGGTTAAAATGCTACCATTGGCAACTAACTTTTTCTCATGCCGTAATAATAAGTATAAGTGAATAATCAATGCTGTTGCTATAATGGCAAAGCCGGCATAAAACCACTTACTCAGCAACTTATTTTCTTTATAAACTATAAAAGCGAGCAATATTCCATACACAGGTTCCAGGTTGTAAGTAAGATTAACAGTAAAGGCAGATAACCTTTTTAATGCATAGGAAGAAAACTGAAAAGCAATGACAGAACAAAACCAGGCTAACACTAATAACCATAAAAAGTCTTGCACGCCGGGGAGAAAATTATTTACCGGAAATTGTTGCAGATAAAACGGCAGCAACATTGATAAAGTGATGAAGCCTCCCGTTTGCTGCCAGGTTAACAAGGTTTCTACATTCATCCTGAAAAGAAACTGGCGGTTATAAATGGGGAATAATGCGGCCAAAACGGCCGAGATCAACCCGATAATAATCCCTGTTTTATATTGTGAATCGAAATGAAAAATAATATAAATCCCCAGCAACGTCATTAATCCCAAAAACATTTCCAGCCAGTTTGTTTTTTTACTGAGTATAAGTGGTTCAAACAACGCGGTAAAAAAACTGATGGAAGAAAAACAAACCAGGGCTACAGATACGTTTGAATATTTTATGGATCCATAAAATGTTACCCAATGCATAGCGGCAATAAATCCAACCGCCCCAACCTTCACGATATCAATAAAAGGAATTTGGTGGATTTTTTTCAGGATGCCGAATAATACCCACATTGTGATAGAGGTGAACAATAACCGGTAAAAAACGATCATTCCCTCATTTAAAGAGATCAACCGCCCCAAAATACCGGTAAATCCTGCGAGAAAAACTGCAATATGAAGTTGAAAAAAAGCTTTTTTCATTTATACTGCAAACTAAAGAAATGCGGTAGAATAATAAGTTGAAGTAATGACTAAAAAAATGAAACCCAGGTGAAGTGTTATCCGGGTATATTTATTTTCCTTCGGTGACCATTTCATTTTTGTGCAAAGGAGTCATATTAATCGTATCGGAGTTTTTTACTCTTTTGCGATAATTGGTAAACCAGCTATGCCAGCGGAGTTTTAACACACCCCAAATACCTTCCTTTACAATTCCCTTATTCATTTTAGAGACACCATAGAGTCTATCCTGGAAAATAATGGGAACTTCTTTTATTTTGAAACGCAATTTCCAGGTAGCAAATTTCATTTCGATCTGGAAGGCATAACCCGTAAAACTAATTTCATCAAGGTTTATGGTCTCAAGTACATGTTTTTTATAGCAAACAAACCCAGCAGTTGGATCTTTTACAGGCATCCACGTAATAAGTCTTGTATATAATGAAGCTCCCTTTGATAATGCGATGCGGTCAGCCGGCCAGTTTACAACACCGCCACCGTTCACATACCTGGAACCAATTGCCATATCAGCGCCTTCATATTTGCAGGCATTGTATAACCTAACCAGGTCACCGGGGTTATGGGAAAAATCAGCATCCATTTCAAAAATAAACTGGTAGTTATTTCCAATCGCCCACTTAAATCCAAAAATATAGGCAGTTCCTAAACCTAATTTATCTTTTCTTTCCTCAAGAAATAACTGCCGGCAAAATTTTGACTGAAGTTCTCTTACAATCTGGGCTGTGCCATCCGGTGAATTATCATCAATTACTAAAACGTGGAAATTTTCGTTGAGGTTAAAGATGGCGTGGAGAATATGAGATATATTCTCTCTTTCATTATAAGTTGGTATGACTACTAATTTCTCCAAAACAATAAAAAATGGCAAGTAACGAATTTACAGTAATCAGGTAAGATTTGAATGTTAATTTGTACACAAGGGAAATAGCGAAAATCAGGCCTTTTTCAGCATTGTACGGGTATAAATTTCAGTAAGTTTTTGTTTGGTATGCTGGGGAAAATCTCCTCTCATCATCCAGTCATAATACTGAGGTTCAGATTTTAACACATCAGAAACAGGTCTTCCCTTGAACTTCCCAAAGTTAAAAATCTCGATACCATTTTCCATAATAAACCGGCGTGCAAAATCCACAATGACATCTTCACCAATAGCCTTCAGTATGGAATCCACGGAATTTCCAAGAGCAGGATACCTTTCAGTTTGGGCCTCCAGAATTTCATAGGTTGCAGTTGCATCTACTTCTGCACCATGAGCACCTTCCAGGTTTTTATTGCAATAAAATTTATAGGCAGCGCTTAAGGTGCGTTGTTCCATCTGGTGAAAAATCCTTTGAACATCAACCAGTCGTCTACCTTTCATATCGAATTCAACTTGCACACGTAAGAATTCTTCCATCAACAGGGGAATATCAAACCGGTTACTATTATAGCCAGCAATATCGCAGCCATCAAGCACTTGTTTTAATTCGTTGGCGACCTGTTTAAATGTTGGAGCATCCTTCACCATCTCGTCTGTAATGCCATGTATATCGCTGGAAGCCTTGGAAATAGGCATTTCCGGATTGATCAATTTTCGCTTTATACTCCTGGTTCCGTCAGGAAGGACCTTTACAATCCCAATTTCTACAATCCGGTCTGTGCCCAGGTTAACTCCCGTAGTCTCAAGATCCAGAGAAGCAAGTGGTTTTGTCAGTTTCAGCATGAATTAAGTAATTACACCTAGCTATTGAGGGGTAAAGGTAACTTTTTGACGGGCCCTGCAAAATCAATTTTTTGCTGGCATTTCTGCTCATTTAACACATTTTAAAGAAGCCAAAAAATTTTAAAATAACAAAGCCCTATAAATTTGTAAAATATTTGTATTATTTTATCGTTAATCAGAACAATAATAAACCATAAAAATGAAAAAATTCTCTGTTTTAGCCCTTTTTCTATTCTTTCTTTCTATCCTCGCCACTTCATGCTACTCTTCAAGAAAAACCGGGTGTCCTGGCAATCCACAAGGAAGCTATAGATTTAAAGGATAATACCAAATATTGCCCGGGATGATGGTGCTGTGGGTTACAAACCATTTTCATTAATATAATTAACCAGGGCAACCGAATTCTTCAATTTCAATTTTTTGAGAACATTGTAACGGTGCACTTCCACCGTTTTCATGGATATTTCAAGTTGCAAAGCGATCTCTTTTGAAGAATGACCTTCCTTTATCAGCTTTATTACGTCCAGTTCCCTCCTCGATAAATTATTCATATCCGGCACCTTTTCCGAATCATCATCCATTTCCTGGTGAGCCAGGATAGCCTTTACTTCTTCACAAATGTATCTTTTACCATCATTTACCTCCATGATGGCTTTCAGCATCTCATCCTTAGATGAATTTTTAGTAACATAACCCATTGCACCCAGCTTAAACATCCGCTTTGCATAAGCCGGCATGGTGTGCATGGAAACTCCAATTACTCTTGAATCTGGTGAAAGTGCAAGAATTTGCTGAGTGGCATCAAAACCATTTAAAGGGGACATATTTACATCCATCAAAATGATCTTCGGCTTTTTTCTTTTGGCTATTTGTACGGCTTCTTCTCCGGAGCAAGTTTCTCCTACTACATTAAACCGTTGATCAAGATTAAGAATAAAAGACCAGGAATCTCTAACCAGTTTATGATCATCAACAAGAAGAATAGTTATTTTTCCCATGTGGTTTTGTATATCTGTTTTTTCAAAATAAAAGAGAAAAAACTCTGGTAATAAAATTACTGATTTTGACCATCTGCAAACCCTTTCACCTCAATTAATCTTTTATAAGTAGATACACTTAGCTAGAATAAAATGCTAACACAAAGATACTTTGTTCACACGAAAGATTGATTTAATAAAGTAATAAGATCGTAAAAAAACACCGCCCACATTAATGATCTTAAAAGAAATTTTTCACTTTAAAATTTTAAAACAAGTTCTTCTTAATCGCCATCCCAAAAACCAGTATTATTAAAATAAAGAACTTATTAAAAAGTAATTTACTCTGATCTGAAAAAATAACGTGAATACGATTTGAAAAGAATCTTGAAAAACTAAATGGAAATACTGAAGCCGCAGATTTTATTACTTAATTATTTTATGACGCCCGTACAATACTCCTTTTACATCTTCTAAAGAAAAACCTTTTGCCTGCAACAATACCATATAATGAAAAAGCAAATCGGCCGCTTCGTTTAGAAACAAATCCTTATTATCATCCTTGGCCTCAATTACCAACTCCACCGCCTCTTCTCCTACTTTTTGAGCTATCTTATTAATGCCTTTATCAAACAAACCAGAAGTATAAGACTTACCGGAGCGATCTTCATATCGGGCTTTGATAATTTCACTGAGCAGTTGTAACAGATCTTTTTGATTTTTTTCATTAAAACAGGTGTCGGCGCCTGTATGGCAAACTGGTCCGGCCGGGGTTACTTTGATCAGAAGAGTATCTGCATCACAATCAGAGATAATTTTTTTTAGTTCCAAAAAATTACCGCTCTCTTCTCCCTTGGTCCAAAGTCTTTTCTTAGTCCGGCTGTAAAAAGTTACCCTTCCAATAGATTGAGTTTTTTCCAGCGCCTCCTCATTCATAAAACCCAGCATCAACACGATACCTGTCACATCATCCTGGATAATGGCAGGAACTAAACCATCACTGTATTTGGAAAAATTAATTTTCATTTTTAATTTTTATTTATGATTTTCTGATAGGTATATTTTTCTTAATCAGAAAATCTTTTAAATCCCGGATATCTATTTCTTTAAAATGAAATATGCTGGCTGCCAGTGCAGCATCTGCATGTGCATCGAGGAATACATCGGCAAAATGTTGCATATTGCCTCCACCACCACTTGCTATTACGGGTACGGAAAGATTTTCCGATAGAAGTTTAGTTATGCTTTTCGCAAATCCCGATTTTGTTCCGTCATGATTCATTGATGTCAGCAAAATTTCACCGGCACCTGCCTCCACTCCCTGCAAGGCCCAATCAAAACATTTAATATCAGTTTTGGAACGACCGCCATTGAGATATACATACCATTCCCCATCCTCCTCCTGCCGGGTATCAATAGCGAGCACAACACACTGGCTTCCAAATTCCCTGGCCAGGGATTCTATTAACTTAGGATTTTTAAATGCAGCTGTATTTACAGAAATTTTATCGGCTCCATTTTGCAATAATAAATTGACATCCTCCACAGAACTGATGCCACCGCCCACTGTAAACGGAATGTTCACCTGGTGGGCAACCCTATTGACCAGGTTGGCCAGCGTTTTTCTTTTTTCGATGGTTGCAGTAATGTCCAGAAAAACCAATTCGTCAGCCCCTTGTTTTGCATAAAGGGCAGCCAGTTCTACCGGGTCACCGGCATCACGCAGATCAATAAAGTTGGTTCCCTTTACTGTCCGGCCATCCTTTATATCCAGGCAAGGAATGATGCGCCGTGTAAGTCCACCCTGAACAGGAATAGTTTTTGAATTATAGGGTAAATCATTCGGTGGCATCATATAAACGATTTTAATTCCTGCAATGAAATTCTGTTTTCATAAATAGCTTTCCCCACAATGGCCGCCCGACAACCTGTTTCACTTAGTATATGCAGATCATCCATTGAAGCCACTCCGCCACTGGCTATGAAATATAAATCCGGAAATTGTGAAATGATATCAGCGTACAACTCAACAGAAGGTCCTTCCAACTTACCATCTTTATTTACATCCGTGCAAAAAACCTGGTGAACTCCTTTGCTAATGTAATTTTCTATAAAATCGAAAACACTTCTGTCTGTGGTCTCCAGCCAGCCGTGTATGGCAATCATTTTATCTTTAACATCTGCACCCAATAAAAATTTACTGGCGCCGAAAGCAGCCAGCCATCTTACAAATTCTTCTTCCTTTTTTACTGCTATACTTCCCACAGTAGCGAAAGCGGCTCCGGATTCAAAAACAATTCTTACGTCTTCCGCTGAACTGATGCCACCACCAAAATCAATAACAAGGGAAGTTTGGTTTGCAATAGACTCCAGCACCTTCCAGTTTTTCACTGATTTTTGCTTTGCGCCATCCAGGTCAACCAAATGCAGGCGTTGTAAACCTGCATCTTCAAATTGCCGCGCCACCTCCAGGGGATTCTCATTATATATTTTTTTCTGCTCATAATCGCCCTGCGTTAATCTAACACACTTACCATCGATTATATCAATTGCCGGAATAATGATCATAATGCCAGAAAATTTTTTATTATTTGCTCACCTGCATCGGCTGATTTCTCAGGATGAAATTGCACACCATAAAAATTATTTTTTTGCAATCCCGCTGCATAGGGTTGAATGTAATTGCAGGTAGCAATGGTTTCGTTGCACAATTCAGCATAGTAGCTATGTACCAGGTAGACGTAGGTATTTTCCGGCACCCCGGTAAATAAAGGGGAACGCAGGTTATATATATTATTCCACCCGATCTGGGGAATTTTTAATGCCGGGTGGCTGGTGACAAACTGCTTTACCTCCACATCGAAAATGCTCATGCAGGTTGTATCATTTTCTTTACTATGCCTGCACATTAATTGCATTCCCAGGCAAATACCCAGAACAGGTTGTTTTAAGTTAATGATCAACTCATCCAAATTTCTTTCCCGCAGATATTGCATGGCAGTGCTTGCTTCGCCCACTCCAGGAAAGATCACCTTGCCTGCCTTCTTTATAAGTTCGGGGTCATCAGTTACTTCAGCATCGGCTCCAATTCTTTCCAATGCGTATAAAACAGATTGGATATTTCCCGCATTATATTTAACGATTACTATGCTCATTTATTTTTATAATTTACTCCCCTAACAAGCGACGGATAATGAGTTGTTTTACTTTGCCAATTCAAATCATACGCCTATTACAGTACTCCTTTTGTACTTGGCAAATAATTACTGAAAGGATCTTTTTTCACCGCCATCCGGATGGCTTTGGCGAATGCTTTAAATATCGCTTCTATTTTATGATGCTCATTATCCCCTTTACATTCTATATTCAGATTACATTTAGCCGCATCGCTAAAAGACTTAAAAAAATGAAAAAACATTTCCGTTGGCATCTCCCCTATTTTTTCCCTGTTAAACTCCGCATTCCAAACCAACCAGTTTCTGCCACCAAAATCAATCAATACTTTAGCTTCCGCTTCATCCATGGGTAAAGCAAATCCATATCGCTCCATTCCCGTTTTATCTGCCAGGGCTTTTGCAAACGCTTCCCCCAATGCTATCCCGGTGTCTTCGATTGTATGATGCTCATCAATATGCAAATCACCTTTGCATTGAATATTCAGATCCAATTTTCCATGCCTTGCAATCTGCTCCAGCATATGATCAAAAAAACCGAGGCCCGTATGTATAATTGATTGTCCGCTCCCATCCATATTGAGATCAATACTGATCTTAGTTTCATTTGTATTGCGCTGATGTGATACCTTTCTCATTCCATTTTTCAGGAACTGGTAAATTTCCTTCCAATCATCGGTGGCAAGAACGATTATGTCTTCATATTCTTTCAATTGCTCTTTAGTTAATGGCAAATACGGAGACTTGATTAGGATCGCTTTTGTTCCCAGGTTTTTTGCCAGTTGAATATCAGTCCACCTGTCCCCGATCATAAAAGAATTCTCCAGGTCAAATTTTTCCTTATCAAAAAAATGAGTGAGTAAACCTGTGCCTGGCTTACGGGTGGGCAACTTTTCTTTTTCAAAAGATTTATCGATATGAACTTCATCAAACACAAAGCCTTCGCCAGCCAATGTGCGAATCATCAATTCCTGGTAAGGCCAAAAAGTATTTTCCGGAAAGGCAGCCGTGCCCAGCCCGTCCTGGTTTGTGATCAGCACCTTGTAATAATCTAATGAACCAGCAACATTCCCAAGAGCTGTTAATACTCCTTTCATAAAATGGATCTTCTCCACACTATCCAACTGGTAATCGGGAGGCTGCTCCTGTAATATAACTCCGTCCCTGTCTAAAAATAAAACCCTTTTTTTCATACCGCTTGTTTAAAATTTTTTATTATTCTGATTGAAATAAACTGATTCTATTCATTTTTTTTATAATAATTGCACTCACTCAATATTGCTTCATAAACTCTATCAATGCATCAACAAGCAACGTATTTTCCTTTTCTGTTCCTATTGTTATCCGGAGGCAATCGTCACATAACTGCACTTTGCTCCTGTCTCTTACTACAATTTCTTTGGTAAGCAGGTAATCATAAACAGCAGCAGCATCTCTTACTTTTACCAATAGAAAATTGGCATCCGATAAATAAACTTTTTGAACAAGTGATAATTGTTCAAGAACACCGGCCAGTTCATCCCGCATAGCAACAATTTCTGTGATCATATCATTTACCTGCTGCAGTTCCTTCAGCGCCTCAAGTGCATAATCCTGTGTAGCCTGGTTGATATTATATGGTGGTTTGATCCGGTTGAGTAAATCAATAATTTTTTCAGAAGCAAAAGCCATTCCGAGACGCAATGCCGCCAATCCCCATGCCTTACTAAAGGTTTGTAATATGACCAGGTTAGGATATTCCTTTAACTCCTTCAATAAAGAACGTTGCCGGGAAAAATTAATATATGCTTCGTCAACCACCACCAGGCCATGAAAATTATTCAGTAATACTTCTATGTCCGCGTAGCGGATACTATTGCCGGTTGGATTATTGGGTGAACAGATCCAGATCAATTTTGAGTTTGCATCCGATAAACTTTCGATTAAATCAAGGTTCAGCTGGTAATCCGGCAATAACAAGGCCTTTTTTATTTCAATATCATTAATGGCCGCACTCACTTCATACATGCCATACGTGGGGGGACAAATGATCACATTATCTTTTCCCGGCTCGCAAAAGCAGCGGTACAAAAGATCAATACATTCATCACTGCCATTGCCCAAAAAAATATTTGACGATGCAATATTTTTTATTTTACTGATTGCCGCTTTTAATTTTTGCTGATGCGGATCCGGGTACCGGTTATACCACTTCTTCAAGGGAGAACCCAGGCTATTTTCATTTGCATCTAAAAATACTTTTGCTTCCCCGCTAAATTCGTCTCTTGCGGAAGAATAAGGTTTTACCTTTTTAATATTTTCTCTTACTAATTTATCCAGGTCAAAATTCATTGTATCACTCTTTACTTTTTTATCAGCCTGTTTCCGGTTACTTTGACTGAAAACTATTTATTCAACAATAGTATTTCTCCTGATTGCGATGGCATGTGCATGTGCATCGAGTCCTTCGGCTCTAGCCATTGTTTCCACAGCAGGGCCAATGTTTTTCAAGCCTTGTTCACTCAATTTCTGGTAAGTGATCTTCTTTACAAAGCTATCAGTACTGACTCCACTGTATGCCCTGGCAAACCCATTTGTTGGCAGGGTATGATTAGTACCACTGGCATAATCACCAGCACTCTCCGGAGAATAATGACCAAGAAAAACAGATCCTGCGTTTATGATCCGTTCAGTAATCTCTTCATCATTTTCACATGCAATGATAAGATGCTC
>JBGTNK010000069.1:0-8448 GCA_041743125.1 Chitinophagaceae bacterium | reverse complement strand
GACAAAATAATAACAGAATGTATTAAATCATTGAGAGTAATCATTAATGATATCAAAATATAGACTTCTAAGTCAAAGGACTTCGCATATCATGAAAAAAGGCTGCTACCAACAAATGGTTTTCTGCTATGCTGGCAGACGGAATAAATATCAGCAGTAAATCACTTATAGGCTACAAATCTGGCTGACGAAACGCTATTGAGCAAGAGAGAATATTTTCAACTTCTGTATCTTTAATCGGCTGCAGTTCCTGGCAAGACATTATATAATTCGCCTCCAGTAGTAATACCTGTTCAATAAAACAAACTTAAGGCATAAAGTTTATGGATTCAGATTTGAATATTGAAGAACATCCGGATTGGTATAGAGATATTTCTCCGATGAGATTTTTAATTCTTGGCAGTTTCCCGCCTCATGAAACTAAATGGGTATATCCCTTTTTCTATCCAAATGGGCGTAACAGGTTTTGGAAAATTTTAGCCGATTTGGCAGGTGAGTCCTTACAATGGACGAAGGTTGATAAAATAAAGGCAGTTGAGGAAAGATATGAAATAATGAAGAAGTTGGAAATTGGAGTACAAAATATAGGTTTTGAAATTGAACGAAAGGGTAAAAGTGCTCTGGATACTAAAATCACCATTAATAAATATCACGATATCATTTCAATTATTGAAACTCATCCTGAGCTAAAGAGAATTCTGTTACCTGGTTATTCAGCCAAACATAGTACTGCAAGATCATTTATAAAATATATTCAACAAAAAGGAATAGAGGCTTCTGCAATTGATCAGGTTAAACCTGAAACCTTATTTAAAATACATTTTAAGGAACGGGCAATTGATTGTGTTGTGCTAAATTCAACATCAACAGCATCAAAGATAAAGTATGATCTACTTTTAGACCAGTTTAGAAGAAATCTAAAGTAGTTTGAAAACTTGCTTCCTCCCTTCCGGGTGTCTTCCCACCTTCACAGGCGATTGTGTCAAATGCCCAAGTATGCCGGAACATTTTTACTTACCGCTCTAAGAGGAGATAAAAAAATATACTCCTAAGTCCACCTAAGCAATAAGATATTACAACATTTTAAATTTTGTAAAACACAGCAGGAAAGGAAAATTATAATAATTAAGGAACAAATAATATAGTGTGGTGGCGTATATTTAGGATATATGTGCAACCCGAAAGGACAGAGCCTTCAGATTGGGAAGAAAGGACAAATAATAAACAGAAATAATCAAAACAAAAACAAATGACTAATTACTCCATCATCGCTCAAATTATAGTTGCTTTGTCAATAGGTTATGTTTGGGTATTTCGTTTTGATAATATCGTAAAGGAATTTAAACAATATCAATTAAGTGATTTGACCCGTAGTATAGTAGGCGCTGCTAAAATAGCTTTGTCAACATTGCTGATTGCAGGTATCTGGTATCCGGCTTTAGTACTTATTCCAGCCCTTCTATTGGCCTTTCTTATGCTATCAGCACAATATTTCCACTTTAAAGCGAACAATCCGTGGCAAAAGCGTATACCTTCTCTATTATTGTTGGCACTATGCCTTTTCATTTCAGCAGTATCACTAAAATTATTATAGCGTTGAATTTACTTACTATACTGATTGTAATATCAAGTCTGTCTTTTATAGGTTATGGAATTGCATATTTTAAATCACCTCAGATGAAAAGTGAATTCAACCACTTTGGGCTTGCGAAAGCAGGAACACTTACTGCAGTTTTAGAATTAATGGGTGCAGTGGGTCTGCTGGTTGGTATAAAGTTTCCTCTTATTCTTTTAATTTCCTCGGGAGGCTTAGCATTATTAATGTTTTTAGGAGTTGTAATCAGGATAAAAATTAAAGATAGCTTCTGGACTACGTTGCCCGCCTTATTTTTTATGATATTAAATGCATATATTTTTTTTATGTCACTGCCGCTTCATATGTGACCTGTTTTTGCAAAACACTTAAAAAGCACAACGCCCGATCTGTTAGTTTGGCTGTCCAGGCACATTCTAACAGGAGATGCCCTTATTCATTTATCTCTTACCATAATTTATGAACTATTAAAAGTAAATTTACCAAACAGGAAATTCTGATCAAAGAATAAGTAATTCAATTTCACAATTCAAACTGTAGTTTTGAAAATAATAGACAGAAAATTAACTTTCTTACTTTTTTTTTGTTGTTCTAACTGATGAATACATTTACCATAAGAGATTTGGCAAATCTTTCCGGGATCAAAGCCCATACTATCCGGATCTGGGAACAGCGGTATAATCTTTTAACTCCGAACCGAACTGACACAAATATCCGTTATTATTCCAATGAAGATCTCCGAACTATTCTCAATGTAGCTCTGCTAAAAAAATACGGATTTAAAATTTCGCATATAAATAAAATGACGTCCGAAGATGTTTCATCAAGAATAGAAGCTTTACATACAGAAGATGCCTTACAGGAAAAAGTGATCAATGTGTTATTACAACTAATGATTGCAGTTGATAATAAAGAATTTGAAAAAGAAATTGACAAACAAATAGCCAGGATTGGCATTGAAAAAACCATTACCCAGATATTATTTCCTTTTTTTACCCGCATCGGCATTTTGTGGCAAACTAGTCATATCAACCCAGCCCAGGAACATTTGATAACCAATATTACCCGCCAAAAAATAATAGTCGGCATTGATCAGACAGATGTGCTGGCAACCCGTAATAAAACATTCCTCCTTTTTTTGCCAGAAAGAGAATTTCACGAAATAGGATTATTGTTTATTTACTATTTATTAAAAAAGCATGGAATTGAAGTTTGCTACCTGGGTACAAATGTTCCCATAAATGATGCACGGTTTGTAGCGGATGTAAAAAAATCCGACTACATATATTTACATCTTACTGTAGCACCACAGGCATTCACCACTGAGAAGTTTTTTGATATGCTTTCAGTAAATTTCTCCAAAAGAAAAATTATCATTTCGGGATACCTGACCAGTAGTTATAATAAGCGATTACCAAAAAATATACAATTCATAAAATCTCCTGCTGATTTAGTTACTTTCATTTCTGCTCTCTAGATTCAAATTATTCTTAATTCTGTTTAACAACAGAATCTTTTTTTTCCTCTTTTCTTAAACAAGGTAAAGCCGGGCTTAATTATTTGTTTAATGTTGCAGTATAAAAAATTAAACAAAAAAAACCAATTATGAAACGCAAAAACAAATTTAGACAACTAGTTATACTGTTTGTTACCAGTATGACCATTTTTTCAAGTTGTAAAAAAGATGATAATGTTACAATGAACACAAATAGTATTACGGATATAGTGGTATCGGGTTCCTCCTTTACTACTTTGGAGTCTGCTGTAATCAAAGCCAACTTGCAAGGGACTTTAAGTGGCCCGGGCCCTTACACAGTTTTTGCTCCAAATGATGCAGCGTTCACTGCTTCTGGAATCACAGCAACTGTATTGAATTCCCTGACACCGGCTCAGGTTAAGGACATTTTATTGTACCATACAATAAGTTCCAAAATAAATGCTGCTGATGTTCCAGCGGGTCCTAATGCAAAAGTGATTACTGCAGGTGGAGATTCGATTTTTGTTACCAGAAATGAAAAAGGTGTATTTGTAAATGGTATCAAAGTAAATGCAGCAGATATAGCAGCTGATAATGGAGTGATTCATGGCATTGAAAAAGTGTTGATTCCTGCTGCCGGTAATATAGTTGAAACTGCTGTTGCAAGTAAATTGGATTCCCTGGTAAAGGCGGTTACAATTGCTACATCAGCTCCAGGTGGTGATCCCAATTTAGCGGCAACTTTAAGCAATGCCAAATTAACGGTATTTGCCCCTACCAATTCGGCATTCACTCAATTGCTTGGTGCATTAAATCTTAACAGAATTGAGGATATTCCTGTTGGAACTTTGCTGGCCGTGCTGCGATATCATGTTGTAGGCGGAAGGGCTTTTTCTTCTGACCTTGCCAATGGAAACCTTTCAATGTTAGCCGGTGGTAATACGACAATAAACCTTAGTAATGGTAATAGTGGAGGTCCTACGCTGACGGGAAATGGAAACAATGGTAATAAATCAAATATAACTGCAACAAATATTGTTAGTAGAAATGGAGTTGTGCATGTGATCGATCGTGTATTATTACCTTGATGACACTCCTGTGAAAATTCTAATCAACCCTGTTGCACTTCAACAGGGTTGATTTAAAAATAATTACCAAAATAAAAATATTTATACCCAATTTTTTTAAAAATTTAAACTAAAAATCATGAAAAAATTATTTCAATCAATGTTAGTTATGTCAGCGCTGTTTATATCCTCAGCTGCATTTGCACAAAAAAAAGATATTGTTGACATTGCTATCAGTTCGGAAGCTCATACAACACTAGTAGCGGCTGTAAAAGCAGCTGACCTTGTAGCGACTTTAAAAAGTGAAGGACCGTTTACTGTATTTGCTCCTGTCAATGAAGCATTCAACAAATTACCAGCAGGTACTGTCGATTTTTTACTAAAAGAAGAAAATAAAGCTACGCTTGTAAAAATTCTTACTTATCATGTTGTAGCAGGTAATCTTGATGCCAAATCAGTATTGGCAGCCATCAAAAAGGGGAATGGCTCAGTAACATTAAAAACTGTTAGTGGCGGAAGCTTAACCGCTTCTTTAGATAATGGTAAAGTGAAATTGACGGATGAAAAAGGAGGTTTCTCTTTTGTAACTGTTGCAGATTTGAAAGGTAGCAATGGTGTGATACATGTGATTGATTCTGTCGTAATGCCAGGTTGATTTTTGTTGTAGGCACTAGTAAATAGCCCCCGTCACCGGGGGCTATTATTTTAATTTAAGTGCGTGTAGATACTATTTGTAAATAAATCTTATAGCTTTAAAATGTTTTATTCAGAGATGTTTCTGGTAATTAATGTTAAAAACGGGAAAAAATGAAACTGGCTTTATTCATTTCCTTAGCCTTATTTGGTTTTCAAATTTCTAATTCCCAAAATACTGGAAGTATCTCGGGAACCGTGGTAGATAAAATGACGCAGCAAAAGGTGCCCTATGCCAATGCAATGATTAAAGGAACTAATAAAGCTGTCGCTACAGATTCTATTGGCTATTTTCAAATTACCGGCATCCCCTTTAATACATATACAATTGTAATTTCTTCTATTGGCTATAAAAATCAAACATTGTTTAATATCGTTATCAGTGCAGGTAATGAGCTAAACATTACGGTAGAACTAGAACCCGAAGCGCAGCAATTACAGGCTATTATAATAAAAGCAAGCAGGGGTACTGTAAGGGCAGCTACTTTAGAAACACCATTAAGTGTGCAGCGTCTTACTTCTGAAGAAATTAAAAGTAATCCCGGAAGTAATTTTGATATCAGTAAAGTTATTCAAACACTACCGGGTGTAGGCGGAGGTTCTCAAAGTGCCGGATGTAGATTCCTGACCATGTTGACCCATCATTCCTGTTCATGTTGACCCACCATTCTTGCATGTTGACCCACTCCCTTATTTCTATATTTTTTGAGGGGTTGTTAATTATTCTTGCATGTTGACCCACCTGATTTGAGTTGGTTTGCAAGACTGTCATTCTTGCATGTTGACCCACCCCCGGCAATAGTTGTTGCGAGCTTTTATGATGTTTTTTGCTCCTTAATTAAATAAGGTAGCATGTCACAAAAGCCAATAGTAATGGAACAGTTAAAACAAATCCTTCAGCTTAAACATGATGGTATCGGTATCCGGGAGATGGCCCGACGGATCGGCATCAGTCGCAATAGTGTCCGAAAATACCTTGCGTTGTTGAACACGGGTATAGATGATCTTTCCAACAAAGACCTGGCCGACAAGGCTTATCAGAATGATCTATTGGAACACGATGCCGATCGGTACAGACAACTTGGTCAGCACTTTAGCAGTGCTGGTCCTGAGTTATCAAAGACAGGCGTAACCCGCCAGTTACTTTGGCAGGAGTACCTTGCTCAACATCCCGATGGTTATAGTTATAGCCGGTATTGTCATCATTTACATCAGTACCTGAAAAACGCCGATGTTTCCATGCATCTGGAATATCAGCCGGGTGATATGATCATGATTGACTTTGCCGGAAAAAAACAACATTATGTAGATATCTATACGGGAGAACGCATCGAGTGCCAGGTATTCATAGCTATACTGCCTTACAGTGGTCTGATTTTTTGCAAAGCGGTTCATTCACAACAGACCGCTGATTTTACTTCGTGCATTAATACGATGCTGAAGTATTACGCAGGTGTACCAGCTACTATTTTATGTGACAACCTTCGCACAGCTGTTAGCCGGCCCAGCCGATATGAACCGGTGTTTACGGATATATGTCATCAACTCAGCGAACACTATACCACCACCTTCAGTGCCACACGCCCTTATAGTCCCCGTGATAAAGCAATGGTGGAGCGGGCCGTTAGTATTGTCTATGCTCATATATATGCGCCTTTAAGACACCAGGACTTTAGCAGCCTGCAGGCACTCAATGATGCCATGCATCAGCAGTTATATTTACTCAACAACAAACCTTATAAAAACACGGCTTATAGTCGCTGGTACTTCTATGATGTACAGGAACGCTCCGCTCTCAAAGCCCTGCCGCCAGAAATCTTTAGTCCTAAAAAAGTAGCGTTGCTTACCGTTCAGCGCAACTACCATGTACAACTCACCGAAGACCATCTTTATTATAGTGTACCTTATCAATATGCAGGTAAAAAGGTCAAAGTGCTTTATGACAACAGAGTGGTTGAAGTTTATCTGGATACAAGCCGCATCGCCCTGCATCTCCGCAAACCTCATAGCAAAGCTTATACAACACTGGCCGAGCATATGCCACCGCACCATCAACGTATGCAACAAATAAAAGGTTGGAATAAGGAGGACCTGCTGGCGCAGGCCACCCGAATCGGCATATCCACTTTACAAGCTGCCACGATGATGTTGGACAACAGTATTTATATCGAACAGAACTATAAAGCCTGCTTTGGTATGCTGATGCTTCAAAAAAAATATACCGTGCAGCGTTTGGAAGCGGCTTGCAGCAGGGCACTGCAGGGCACAAGAGTAAATTATACCATGATCAGGAATATCCTTGAACGGGGGCTTGATAAACAAACGCCATTACCAGATAATAACCTGAACATACCCCTGCATGATAACATCAGGGGAAAAGATCATTATCAATAAATCAATACTAAAAAATAAGAAATGAACACAACACAAACACTTGAACAAATGAAGCAGTTAAGACTGCAAGGCATGTATCATGCTTATCGCTCACAACTGGAGCTACCCGTTGACCAGCAACTAGACGGCCATGATCTGGTGGCTCACCTGATACAATCCGAACAACAAGGAAGAAGCAATGAAAAAACAACTTATTATCTTAAGCTGGCTAAATTACGATTACCCGCTACCGCGGAACAGATCGAATGTTCCTCCACCCGGAATCTGACCAAACAACAACTGGCAACATTAACAGAAGGCCGGTATCTGCAGCAGGGGGAAAATATATTAATCACTGGAGCAACCGGCTGCGGCAAAAGTTATCTCGCTTGTGCGCTGGGTCACCAGGCCTGCATACACGGGTATAAAACAACTTACCTGAACATGAACCGTTTAATTGAAAAGGTGATGCTATCAAAACTAGATGGATCTTACATCAAATTATTAAATCACCTGGAACGGCAAACACTGATTATCCTTGACGACTTTGGGCTTCAACCATTGACACAGGAAATAAGACTAACGCTGTTACAACTATTGGAAGACCGGTATGGAAAGAAAAGCATTATTGTGACATCACAACTGCCGGTTGCAAACTGGCATGAATATATTAATGATCCAACGCTTGCTGATGCTATCCTTGACAGACTGACAGCTAATGCATCCCGGATAGAGTTAAAAGGAGAATCCTTACGAAGAAAAAAGGTCAAGAACAATCAATAACCCGTTGTATTTTTATCCTTCATAAAGCTCTTACAAATATTGCCGCAAGCGGGTGGGTCAACATGCAAGAATGATGGGTCAACATGACAAGAATTTACAGCAGGGGGATTTTTGTATGTAGACGATCAAAGTTGTCGGGAAGACATCCCGCCGATGGCGGGAGAACCTGCGACCCCCTGGTCCCAAACCAGGTGCCCCGCCGCAAGGCGGAGCTACTTCCCTGCTATTAGTTTTTTGAATGCTTCACCGCTTTTCCATTTCTTTATTTGCTTCTCTCGTTTCAACGCGATTGCTTTCGATTCATATTGTTCAAACAATACTAATCTGAATGGAATTCTATTCTTTGTGGATCTTTGCTGCCCCCCGTTGTGAAAATTCAATCGTGCTTCCACATCGGATGTGCTTCCAATGTAATACTTATTATCTTTCAAACTTTGTAATATGTATACGTAATAAGGCAT
>JBGTNK010000068.1:0-1978 GCA_041743125.1 Chitinophagaceae bacterium | reverse complement strand
GCATTACCTGCCACATCATCTACACTCAGCTTCACTTCCTTTACGCCCATACCCATAAAGGAACCCCATAGTGAAACTATACCTGCTCCCTGAACTGTTTCGCTGTTGGGAGGCAACAATACGCCATCAGACGTATAGCTGGCTGCTACAGCTGCAGAATCACCTTTTTTAAACGCATCCATGAATTTTGCATTCTGCGATTCAATAGTTGATTTGGCACTTGCAAGATCAAACGCAGCACCAGATTCCATAGCATCTGTTGTTTTACTGTCGGTTGATGCGGTATTGCAGGCCACAAGAAAAGTTGTAAAAACGGCAAAAGTTAATTGGTTGATAAGATTTGACATAACGATAAATTTTTTAAAAAGATAATGTTTTTAACCCTTGCAAAAAAATATGAATATTATTCATATGGTCATAAATGCCTTTCTGCCACCGAATTTTAACCGGACCACTTTTACTTTTGATTCTTCAATTAGGCCATAATCCAGGCAACAGGTGATAAATGTGATTATTATAGTAATTTCGGGATGATATGATATCAGATTCTTTCCATCGCATTCATGATTATCTCCGGATCTCACTAACAGATAATTGCAACCTGAGATGCTTTTACTGTATGCCGGAAGAGGATTATGAATTTACGCCAGCTTCCAGGTTGATGCAGGTTCATGAAATAGAAGCCCTCGCCAGCACATTTGTTGACCTTGGTGTAAATAAAATCAGGCTGACCGGAGGTGAACCGCTGGTTAGGAAAGATGCAAAAGAAATTATTCTCGCTTTATCAAAATTGCCTGTAAAACTTACCTTAACAACGAACGCTACCCGGTTGCATGAATTTGCAGATACGCTTGAGGAAGCTAATGTCAAATCGTTGAATATAAGCCTGGATACTCTTCAACCCGATAAATTTAATCTCATTACCCGCCGCAATCAGTACCAACTGGTCTATGATAATATTCACATGATGATAAACCGCGGTTTTCATGTAAAAGTGAATATGGTAGTGATGAAAGACCTGAATGAAAACGAGATCAATGATTTTGTAGAATGGACAAAGCTTGTACCCGTGCATGTTCGGTTTATTGAGTTTATGCCATTTAGTGGCAACCGCTGGACCAGTAATAAAGTTTTTACCATGCAACAAATGCTTGATATCATTAAAGACAAATATGAAATTGTGCGTTTGAAGGATGAAAAACATGATACAGCAAAAGGATACCAGGTGCCGGGACATAAGGGAACCTTCGCTTTTATCAGTACGATGAGTTCCAACTTTTGTGGTGATTGCAACCGGATGAGGCTGACCGCAGATGGTAAATTAAAAAACTGTCTTTTTTCGAAAGAGGAAACAGATTTGCTGTCTGCATTCCGGAATGGCCAAAATGTGATCCCTTTAATTCATCAGAGCATCCGGTCTAAAGCCAAAGAATTGGGAGGACAGTTTACTGCTGATTTTGAGCACCTCCATGCTGAAGAGATTAATAACCGGAGTATGATTACGATCGGAGGTTAAAAACAGCCTGACCGATAGTTTAATAGGAAATATAATTGTAAACAGCACATGATTTCTGTAGAAGCAGCGAAAAAAATCATCCTTGAAAATGTACATACACTCCCTCCAAAAAAAATGGCCTTATTGCAGGCTGCGGGTCTGATATCAGCTGAAGACATCTACGCTCCCATTCATATTCCAGCCTTCGACCAATCCTCCATGGATGGATATGCATTATCATTTTCTGATTTAGAAAGCAGCAAGCCACTAAAGGTCACGGGTGAAATGGCGGCTGGTAGTGCTGAATCATTTTCTTTAATACCCGGAAACGCTGTTCGCATTTTTACTGGCGCCGCCCTGCCTCCTGGCGCAGATACGGTAGTGATGCAGGAAAAAGTAAGGATTGAAAATGGCGGGCTTGTTATAGCAGATGAAAATTTAAAAAAAGGTTCAAACGTAAGAGCAAAGGGATCAGAAATAAAA
>JBGTNK010000067.1:0-62726 GCA_041743125.1 Chitinophagaceae bacterium | reverse complement strand
ACAAAAAAGCAATATCCTCCCAGCAAGCCAAACATCATTATCATTCTTGCAGATGATTTGGGTTATGGAGATGTTAGTTGTTTTGGCAGCCAGAATATTGAAACGCCTAACATAGACGCTTTGGCTGCACAGGGAATGCGGTTTACCCGCTTTTATTCTGGTTCGGCGGTTTGTTCACCTTCAAGGGCCAGTTTGTTAACGGGAAAGTTTCCTTTAAGGTTTGATATCAGGGAACATTTCAAAGATAGTACTGATTACCTGGCGGCGGATGCAGTTACTTTGCCCGGCATACTACAGAAAAATGGCTATCGTACCTCGCATATTGGAAAATGGCATTTAGGCGGTTTACGTTTGTCTGATGTTGCTCAAAGGCAACAGGGAAAACCAGCTTTGCCTGGTCCGATACAACATGGATTTGATAACTACCTTACGAATATTGAAGGCGCCCCCATTAGGCAGATGCTGGTCAATACCAAAAGGCTTTACAGGGATGGGGGCAAATACATGCTTCAAAACGATAAACGGTTGCCGCCCAATTCAAAACATTGGGAAGAAATAAAAGTAAATAGGGCCATTGAATTATTTAAGCAGTCCAAAGAAAAGAATGAACCGTTTTTTGTAAACCTATGGTTTGATGCACCACATACTCCTTACGAGCCTGCGCCGGAGCCGCATCTTTCTAAATATGAAAAATTGGGGGTAACGGGGGATCAGCTTTACTTCCGCTCCATGGTTTCTCACCTGGATGCCAATATTGGACATATTATTCAATCCTTAAAAGATTTAGGTTTGTACGATAATACCATTATTATTTTCACTTCAGACAATGGGCCTGCTTTTCAGGGAAGCCCCGGTCCCTTTAAAGGAGGAAAAACCGATCTGCACGAAGGGGGAATACGAGTTCCTATGTTTGCTATCTGGCCAAATCATATACCTGCAGGGGTGCATACTTTTGAAATGGCCCATATGACGGATATTTTTCCTACCATTTGTGATGCCTTAAATATTTCAACTCCGGATGACTTAGACGGTAAAAGTATACTACCATTGCTGATTGGTAAAACAGATCAATTGGATCATGGCATTTTACTTTGGCAAATGGATTTGTATACGGCCTACCAAAACCAGGGGGCAAAGCCGATGCCTTATATTACCACTGTAGCTACAAAAGGAAATTGGAAAATGACGGCCTTTGGCGATGTGCCGGAGGAATTATTCAATTTGGCGCAGGACCATAGAGAATTATATAATCTTTTAAGGAGTCAACCAAAAATAGAAAAGGAGCTTTCGGAAGCTATTAAAAGATTTCTGGCAGCTCCCAGAAAATATTATGACCCGAAACTTGGTGAGTATCAGTAACCTCTACACGTTGAAACATATCAAGAAGCATAAAGTATATTCGATGAAAACTCATTTTTTTTTATTCTTCACTTTAATTTTAACTCTTTCAGAAATTGTAGCACCTGCGCAGTCCGGTGAAATTGAAGTAAACAAGAGTTTACGTCGGCATGAAACAACAGCTTTTGTGAGAGCCGGTGAGTTTGGTTTTTCGCCTGCCGCATCAGGCATTGAAAATACAAAGGCCTTACAGTTGGCTGTTGATAATGCGGGAACGATTGTAATCAGCAATCCCGGAACATATAAGATAGCAGGTACCGTATATATCGGAAGCAATACATCACTGATTTTTGGCAATAATATAGTGCTGAAAAAGGTAGATGAAAAAGGAACTTTTACCCACGTTCTGCTAAATAAAGGCGCACTTACAAAAACATACGATCACCATATTTCCATAGAAGGCCTGAACATTATGGTCAATGGAATAGATAAACCTTTTTCGGAAGTATATGGTCTGCGGGGGCAGCTTGCCTTTTTTTATGTAAAAGAAGTAAAGATCGAAAACTTCCGTTGCCTCGATTTATCGAAAATGCAATTTGCCATTCACGTATGCACCTTCGAAGATTTGCTGATAGATAACGTGATGATTGAGGGTAACAAAGACGGAATACATCTTGGAAGAGGAAAACGGTTTGCTATCCGCAACGGCGTTTTTAAAACTTTTGATGATGCCATTGCACTGAATGCACACGACTATGCCACCTCAAATCCCGAATTGGGCTGGATAGAAAACGGTGTCATTGAAAAATGTAATGACCTCAATGCTGAAAACACGACGGGGTATTTCTGCCGGATATTAGGCGGCGCCTGGGTTGACTGGAAGCCGGGAATGGAAGTACAACAATCTGATGCGGTGGTATCCAATGGCAGGATTTACCGGGTGCAGGCAAAACCCGATGGCACAAAGTATAAGTCAATTACCCGACCGGTTCATGACACAGGCAGCAAAATAATTGATGATATCAATTGGGGAGTTGTTCAAAACGATGTAACCTACACAGCAGGAGTGAGGAATGTAATTTTTAGAGACATTTTTCTGGAAAAGCCACGCACTGCATTTTCAATTCATTTTGATAACGACAGGTACAGCCGGTCCTATTATCCTGGTGCAATGGTGCCTGTTCAGGAGCAGTTGTTATTTGATAATGTACATGTGCTGCACAATAGTGAAAAAGATTTTTTATCCATCAATACCCCGGTTAATGTGGTTACAATAAACAATTGTGTTTTTGAAAATAACAGCATTCATTTTCATGGCAACAAAGCCATGACTGATTACCTGAAAACAAACATCAATATAACAGGGAGCATTTTTAAACACAAAGGGGTAATGAAACTAATAACAAACAGTGTTGACGGCAAACAAATTCTGCTGAAGACTTCTGCAAACGTTGCTGTAAGTGAAGATTTTCTGGCAAAAATAATTCCGGGAAAAGGAACTGTTCAGGTAGAATCAGATTTGCCGGGGCTAAAAAAATAATGTCTTAATGGTTGGTTTTAAAATATATATTAATTAAACCAATCACTGATATAACAGGCAGTGTTTATGAAATCCGGTTTCAAAAGTTTCGTATGGAATTGAAATTTGTTAATAAGTACGTTCTAATAATTTGTTTGCTGATAGCGATGACAAATACGATTTCGGCTTTAGCGCAACCCAATAAAGACTTGTGGCAAATGAATGGAACATTAGTAAAGTATGCTTATGCAGAGAATGCAGACTCCGGTAGGGAACACATAATTCTCGAACTTAAGGATACTAATGCAATACCGGTTTGGTTCGCAGTAGATATACATAGGTCCGTTTGCTTTACGGACAAATGCCGGCCATTAAATCTTTGGATTTTTTGGAATGGAACGGGAGGATATTTAGGTTTTGACCTGTATAATGATGATCCGCTGACAAAAACGGATCATGAATCATTTAGCCAGGCCGATTATTCAAAACTTCACTGGCTTTTAGCCGATACAGCACCCATTATAAAATATATTAAAGAGGAAGACCTTGTAGTTGACACGGCAATACATACCGAAGAGGTGGATGGATATTCCGGAGCAACACGCCCCTCGCTTCAGCAAGAACTTGTGCAAGACGCTGCTTATACCTGCTATACTTTATGGCATATTGTGTATGGCACCATTCAAAAAGAAATCGGGAAGTTGATAGATCAGCGAGTTAATTCATCCTACCTCAAATCGGTTTTTGATCACCAAGAATCAACATATAAACTATGGGCCATTAATTTCATAAAGCGTCACCCGCAATATGATTCTGCTTTTTCTTCAACCGTAATCGAACTGATAACAAGCGATGATGAAAATCTTTCTAAACAGGCTTTAAATTATTTTGAATCTATACGACTATCGGAGCCGGGAACGCAATTAAAATTAACCTCAATGATGGATGTGTTTCCGGAACAGAGAGGTTATGAACTTTTGTGGAAACTCAAAAAGCTGGATAAAGTAAATGATAAAACCATTTTGATTTTATTAGAAAAATTTAATGAGGGTAAAATAAAAACACCGCTTTTAGGATATATCTATGATTTGATACAGCCTGAAAATTTGCAGGATGATGGAATTAAAAAAATTTTGAAAGACCTCGTTAGCCATAAAAATTTATACGTCCGAAAACTGACATCTCAATTATTAGATAAGTATAAGCAATAAGTTATTTCGAAAAGCAAATAATGATTTAAGGAATGCCGTAACATGAATAATAAAAACCATACACTAAACATAACTATAAGGTCTCTTCTTGTTTTTTATTTTATAGTGTGGTGCATCCAAATCGCAGCAGGTCAAAATATGCCGGTAATTAAAATATCGGGTGAAGCGCAGGGAACAACCTATCGTATTACATACAGTTCAAATGATAATAGCAATTATGCAATTGAGGTTGATTCCCTTTTAAAGGAAATTGACTCCTCGCTTTCATCTTATTTGCCGGTATCAATTATTTCAAGAATGAATACTAATGATACCGGCGTGGTGGCAGATCGATTTTTTACAGATGTTTTTAAAAAGTCGCAAGAAGTTTCGGATAGAACAAAGGGTGCTTTTGATATTACAATAGCACCTCTTGTAAATGCCTGGGGATTTGGGTATGAAAGAAATACAATACACGACAAGCATAAAATTGACAGTCTCCGAAACCTTATCGGTTATAGGATGGTTCGGTTATCATCTAATAAATTAATAAAAGAAAAACGGGACATTATGCTTGATGTGAATGCCATAGCACAAGGATATTCTGTAGATATCGTAAGTGATTTTTTAGAAAGTAAAGGAATTACCAGCTACCTGGTGGAAATAGGAGGAGAAGTTAGGGCGAAAGGAAAAAAGGAAAATGGTGCACTATGGAAAATAGGCATTGAACAACCCCTTGATAATTTGCCGGTAAAAAAGCGGATTGAAAAAATTATTTCCTTAAAAAACATCGCTATTGCTACTTCAGGTAATTACAGGAAATATTTTGAAGAAAATGGGCAGAAGTATTCACATATTATTGATCCGGCTACCGGTTACCCCGCCAGGAATAATTTGCTTAGCGCTACAGTAATCGCTGCTGATTGCATATCCGCTGACGCTTATGCCACAACTTTTATGGTAATGGGCTTAGAAAAGTCAAGGCAGTTCCTGTCACAAAATAAAGATTTGAATCTTGAAGTTTTTTTTATCTATGATGATAATGGAAAATGGAAAACGTATGCTTCTGAGAAGATAAAAAAGTGGATGAGCGAACCGAAACAAGATTATGCTAACAAGCCCCGGAGGAAGATAATTTAATTCAATACAACTTTGCCCACAGGATGAAAGAGAGGGATTAGTATGAAGTTAAAACAAATAATTTTCTTCTGAGTTACAAAAGTGAAATACAAAAATCAGTAAACGCCTGCAATAAAAAAAGCCAGAATGATAGAGACTATAAATGAAAATGTAGAAAAAAGTATATCCTCTGTTCCGGATAAATCCGTCCTTCAGCACTTATTAAGCATCCCGGTTATTATTGCGGCACTTGGTTATTTTGTAGATATATACGACCTCCTGCTTTTCAGCATTATTCGCATTCCGAGTTTGAAAGCTATCGGCGTTCCTGACGACCAGCTTTTGCATATAGGAGTAAACTTAATTAATATACAAATGGCCGGTTTATTATTAGGAGGTATTCTTTGGGGCATTTTGGGCGATAAAAAAGGCCGGTTGTCAGTTCTGTTCGGTTCTATCTTGCTCTATTCAATAGCAAACATTGCAAACGGTTTTGTTCATACGGTTACGCAGTATGGCATCTTACGTTTTATTGCAGGTATTGGCTTGGCTGGGGAGTTAGGCGCAGGCATTACCTTAGTAGCTGAAATCTTACCTAAAAGGATCCGGGGTTATGGCACCACAATGGTTGCCACAGTGGGATTATTCGGCGCAGTGCTTGCATATTTTGTAGCTAAGTTTTTCGACTGGCAAATGGCCTTCTGGATTGGCGGCGGCCTTGGCATGTGCTTACTTATACTCAGGATAAGTATTGCTGAATCGGGCATGTTTCAGGCGGTAAAAAAGCATGCGGTACAGCGGGGCAATTTCTTGTCTCTTTTCACCAAAAAGCATCTTTTTGGTAATTATTTAAAATGTATTTTGATCGGCCTTCCTATTTGGTATGTAATAGGGATATTAATTACGTTTTCACCAGAGTTCGCCCATGCCTTAAACATCATTGAAAATGTAAATGCCGGCCAGGCTGTAATGTATTGTTACATAGGCCTGGCATTAGGAGATCTTTCCAGTGGCTTAATAAGCCAGGCTTTAAAAAGCCGTAAGAAAGTTGTGCTATTTTTTATCATTCTTACTACACTTTCCATTTCGTTGTATTTATTGGGAGTAGCCAATACGCCTTCTGAACTGTATTTATTAAGCGGGTTGCTTGGTTATAGCATTGGTTATTGGGCATTGTTTGTTACTATTGCTGCGGAACAATTTGGCACTAATATCCGGGCTACGGTGGCCACTACGGTTCCTAATTTTGTAAGGGGTGCTGTTATTCCAATCACATTTTTATTTGAATTCTTGCAAGTTAGAAATGGTATGATTGTGAGCGCCTGGATAGTGGGTGCAATAACGGTTACTATAGCATTGTTAGCTTTATGGAAAATGAAGGAAACGTTTCATAATGATCTGGATTTTGTGGAGGAGTAAATGAATTTATTTATCGAATAGTCAAGTTGGCTGGGAATTATTATTAGATTTAGTAATCTGCTACAGCAAATCTCTGACGGAAATAAACGATTAAGTCAAATAATCAGATAAGTTTTGCCCAATCAATTTCAAAAATGATGAAGAAAAAGCAAAGGATATTGCTAGCGGGATTGCTGTTATTCGCTGTTATCGTAGCGTATGTAAAGAAAGATTTTTTTCAAAGTGATAAAGGAGTTGAAATTAATAAGACACCTCCCTATAATGTATTGTTTATTATGGTGGATGATCTTCGGCCTGATTTGGGATGTTATGGCGATTCCATTGTTAAATCTCCCAATATTGATAAGTTGGCCGCTGAGGCCACCGTATTTAAGAATCAATATGTTACGGTTCCTACCTGTGGTGCAAGTCGTTGTAGTATATTAACAGGTCTACTTCACAAAGAAACTATTGAATTAAGCAATGAAGCTTGTCGGCTAACACTTTCGAACCGGCTAGGCGATGCTCCCCCCAGCACCTTCATAGCTAACCTAAGAAGGCATGGCTACTATACCGTAGGAATCGGTAAAATAAGCCATTATGTTGATGGATATATATATATGGATATAATGAGCCAAAAAGTTCAAAACTCGAGCTGCCCTGGAGCTGGGATGAGATGCTGTTCAATGCGGGTAAATGGGGTACGGGCTGGAACGCATTTTTTGGATATGCAGATGGTTCGCTTCGCAATAAATTGATGAAGTTAAAGGAGGATGTAGTAGTGTATCCGGCTCATGGTGCCGGCAGTTTATGCGGAAAAAATTTAAGCAAGGAAAGCAGCAGTACAATTGGCAAGGAAAAACAATCAAATTGGAGCCTGCAGTTAGTTACAGAAGAAGAATTTGTAAAAAATTTATTGGAAGACCTTCCTTTCGTCCCGATATATTTCACGTTTGATGTTGAATTGAACCGTAAGGGTGCCGGGCCATTGAAAGAATCCATTAGCAAAATCGATATTAGGGAATATGAAGAAAACGCTGAGCTGGATAAGAAGTTGTGGGTAGTAGATACAAGAACTGAAGAAATATATAAGAAGGGACATTTGCCACATTCCGTTAACCTGATGGAAAAAGGTAATTTTGAAACATGGCTGGGAAGCATTATAAAACCCAACGAGCCTTTTTTCCTGGCAGGTGAAAGCAAAGAACAATTAGAGGAAATGATAAAAAGGACAGGCTGCATAGGTTATGAAACGGCCATAAAAGAGGCGATAATTATATCAAAGGCACATGTTCAGCAGGAAGAAATTGATATAAAAAATTTTAAAAACAATCCTGATCAATATACTATTGTTGATGTAAGAAACGAATCGGAAGTTCAGGAGGGGAAGATTTTCCCGAACAGTATTGCCATCCCTTTAGCTGAGGTCCGGAACAGGGTGCGTGAAATTCCAACAAATAAACCTATTGTAGTTCATTGTGAGGGGGGGTACCGGAGTGCTGCAGCCAGTTCTATTATTCATTCAACATTAAATGGTAAGGCTATCGTATTTGATTTGGGAGAAGCCATTCAGAAATTTCAAAAACATAAATAAATTACCAGCAGGTGCAAGTGTGCTATTGTCGTTCCGGTCCCATTTGATTTATTCATCAGCAGCTTTGTTGCAAGGTAAAAGACCAGGGGTTTTTAAATTTACCAGGACCATTTCTGAATGATTGTTAAGACTTGTCAATATATTTCAGATTGAACTAAAGGATCAACCAGATTCTACAACCTGGAAAATTTAATGGGTTATCAGGGTTCTTTACATGGTATTTGTTAAGATATACCAACTTCCATTTTATAAGCATTTTATTACCTCAATATTACTACGTATAGTGGTGCATTCAAGCTGAAGCCATTATTGTCAGTACCTTTATTTTGGGCCTTTTAATTCCTTTTGCAGCTTTCCTGACATTATAGTTGATTAAATGGGGAATTTTTTACCCACCCATGCTTTTTAATTGTAAATAATGGTATCAAATATCCATGCTTGCAGGGATTTAAAATGAATTATTTAATGGCCGGAGATTTGAAATATTGCATTGCAATTATATGGACGAATTAATAAAAAGAATAGTTTGTTATTTCCTTATTGTCTGCCTGGGTTTTTTAAGCTGTAAGAGAGCCCCGGTGAAAAAGATAACAAAGAGCCCTGATGGATATGATCTGAATAAGGTACATCAAACTAAATTACCCCTGGAACTGGATGAAATATCAGGTGTAGCCTATTATGCCAAAGACAGTTCTATTTTCGCCATAAATGACGAAAAAGGGTGGCTATATAAGTTGAAAAAGGGATCCAACGGGCTACGCTGGAAATTTTCTAAAGGAGCAGATTTTGAGGACCTGGTGTTGCTTGACAGCGCTTTTTATGTATTACAAAGCAATGGCAATATTATAAGACTCACGTTTGACACTAAAAATAATATTGTTGTTCAGCAATATACTTTTGAACAGCAGGAAGGCGTAAAGAATGAGTTTGAAATTCTTTATTTTGATTCTACCCGGCAAAAGCTGATCCTGGTGTGCAAGGATTGTGAATCGGATAAAAAGAAATCGCTTACTACTTTCTCTTTTGATCCTTTTTCAGGGCAATATACCGGCTCTGATTTTTCAATTAATGTAGAAAAGATCGCCGAATCGATTGGCGAAGAAAAGATCAGGTTTAAACCTTCAGCCGCCGCCATTAACCCTAAAAATGGGTTATTATATATTGTATCTGCCATAAATGAAATGATAGTGATTACAGATGTAAACGGCAATTTTAAAAATTCTTTTAAAGTGGATAAAGGAATTTTTAAACAACCGGAAGGAATAACCTTTACCCCATCAGGAGATATGATCATTTCAAATGAAGCGGCAGACGTTGGGGTGGCGGACTTACTTTACTTTTCTTATAATAAATAATAAATATGCGATCCTTTGTTTTAGTTATGGCTTTGCTGGCAATAAATTTTGCTGGTTTTACGCAGGCGGATTCAGTAAAAACAAGGGTCATTCTGGTGGGAGATGCAGGCGCATTAATAGAAGGGCAGGCTTCTGTTTTAGAATCAATCAGGAAAAACATTAAGCTGGATAAAAAAACAGTTGTAGTGTACCTGGGCGATAACCTGTATGATGCTGGTCTACCGAGCGATACATATAACCGGTATTCAGAGATCAAAGCTGCGCTGGATTCCCAAATCAATTTAGTGAAGAATACGGCTGCCAGAGGATATATGATCCCCGGAAACCATGATTGGGAAAATGGCGGCGTTCGGGGACATGAGACGGTGGTAAGGCAGCAAAATTATGTTGATGCAAATGGTGGAGGCAGCATTGAATTTTATCCCAAGCAAGGTTGTCCCGGACCCACGGAGGTAGAACTGTCCGATGATGTTGTTTTAGTTATGATGGATAGCCAGTGGTGGATACACGCCAATGATAAACCTGGCGTTGAATCAGATTGCGAATTCAAAACAGAGGATGAGGTTATCAGTGAGCTGGGTGATATTTTAAATAAGAACTATAATAAACTTGTACTGCTTGCAACCCATCACCCTTTTAAGAGCAATGGCCCGCATGGAGGGTATTTTACCTGGAAGCAGCATATTTTTCCTTTCACGGATATGCGGGAGAACCTCTATATCCCATTGCCTGTTATTGGTTCTGCCTATCCTATAGCCCGCAGTGTTTTTGGTACGCCCCAGGATATAAAACATCCTTCATATACCAATATGATCAACCGGATGATGGAAGCGGTAAAAACTCACCCCCATGTTATAATGGTAGCCGGACATGAGCATGCTCTTCAATTGATAAAGGATAGTAGTTATAATTATATTATCAGTGGCAGTGGTTGCAAAACAAGTCGTTTATCTCCGGGAAGAAAAGCTGAATATACGGCCCGGTCTCTGGGCTTTGTTACACTGGATATTTTGAAGAATAAATTTGTAAGGGCCAATTTTTATGAAGTAGATAAATCCTCGATAGATTCATTTAAAATTGGCTATTCAAACCGCATTTTGGATTTTTCTAAATTGCCCACCTTCGAGGCGGACTCCACACTTAAAGTTGAATTTGTATATAAGGATCATGTAAAATCGGTAGCCAGCACTCAGTATAAAAAACCGAAAGGGGTACAGAGATTTTTTAATGGAGATAATTATCGCAAAGAATGGTCTACGGCGGTGAATCTTAAAGTATTTAACGTAAATAAGGAGAAAGGGGGATTTACCATTGTAGGAGTTGGCGGCGGAAAGCAAACAAAATCATTAAAACTAAAAGATAAGCAGGGACGAGAATGGGCCTTACGTACCATCGATAAAGACCCAACTGCTGCAATCCCTCAAAACTTCAGGCAAAGCTTTGCGTCCAATATAGTACAGGACCTGATATCCGCTGCTCATCCTTATGCTCCATTAGCTATTCCTACGCTGGCAGACACTACCGGCATCCTCGTTTCTACTCCGGAATTTTTTTATGTACCAGACGATCCCTCGCTGGGATATTATAAACCCCTTTTTGCAAACAGGGTATGTATGCTGGAGCGAAAGGACCCCGGGCAAGGGGAGGACAGTAAGAGTAGTTTTAAATTATTCAACCAAATGCGGGAGGATAATGACCATACGGTAGACCAGGAAGCAGTACTAAGAGCACGACTCCTTGATATGCTGATAGCCGATTGGGATCGCCATTTTGATCAATGGAGATGGGAAACCCGGGATACCGGGCAGGGCAAATTATATATTCCCATTCCCCGGGACAGGGACCAGGCTTTTTTCTATTCAGACGGGCTTATCCTGAAGTATATGTCGAAGGGACGTATACCGTTTCTCAAAGGATTACAATATGGCTTTCCTGATATAAACCGGCTAAATACAGTTTCGAAAGATTTTGACAGGATGTTTCTTAATAACCTTGACAGGAAGGCCTGGACAAGAGTAGCCACTGATTTTACCAACAAATTGACTGATCAGAAGATCCATACGGCCATTCAGAAAATGCCGCCGGAAATTTACCCTATTAGCGGTCCGAAAATTATTAATAAGCTGGTCAGCAGAAAAAAAGTATTAAAAAAGGAATCATTAAATTATTACAAATTTCTGGCGAAGGAAGTGGATGTGCTGGGAAGTAATGAAAATGAAAAATTTTCTCTTTCCAACTTCAATGATAGCCTCATGCTCACCGTTTTTTCATACAGAAAAAATGCCGATACCAATTTTGTCATGTATCAGCGCATTTTTGATCAAAACGAAACGCAGGAAATAAGATTATATGGATTTAATGGGGCAGACCGTTTTGAAGTAGACAGTGGATTGAATTCTTCAATCCGGGTCCGGATGATCGGCGGGCGGGGTAATGATTCATTTTTTATAAAAAGCCGCTTGAAAACATATGTATACGATAATATTAACGACAGTAACTTCCTGCTGGGCACATCACGCACTAAAAAATATTTTGAAGATGATCCTAATATCAATGAATTCCAGATCAAGCATTTTAATTATCCTGTCACCCGATATCCAAGGATTGTATGGGGATTCAATGAGGATGACGGGCTGCTGTTGGGTACCGGTCTTTGGATAACACGGTATGGATTTCGCAAGCAGCCATTTGCCAGTGATCATCAACTGACCGCTTTATTTGCCCTGGCAAGAAATGCCTGGCAGGTGAAATATCATGGAGAAAAGATCGGGGCATTAGGGTTTCCGGATATTGTGCTAAATGCACAAATAAACAACCCTGTGTTGAACAATTTTTTTGGATTTGGAAATGGCACCACCCTGGATAATTCCAAGCCTGTGAGTTTTTACCGGGTAAGATACAAATTTGCCGAAGCAGACCTTCTGGTAAGAAAAAGATACTTTGGGAAATTAAATTTCTTACTTGGGCCGTCCATATATCATTACTGGAACAAATACAGGAATAATGAAGAATATATATTGGGTAAGCCTTCGCTGGCCGGGCTTGATTCAGCATCCGTCTATGGTACCAAAACCTATGCTGGGATAAAGGCTATTGCAGAAATAGACAATCTTAATAATGATTTGTTTCCTACCCGCGGAATCCGGTGGGTAAATAAGTTAAGTCTGATGCGGCCTCTCAATAAAAATAGCAGGGCAGTCAATAAGCTGGAATCGGATATGGTTATTTATGCCAGTTTAAAAATTCCGGCAAAGGTTATTGGTGTAATTAAAATGGGTGCCGGTCATATTTTTAATGATAGCGTTGAATATTTTCAGGCTCTTTCATTGGGTCAGAATAATGTGTTAAGGGGTTTCAGGAAAAACCGGTTTTCAGGAAATACGGTAGCCTATGGTAGTTTGGAATTGCGTATTAAATTATTCGAAAGCAAATCCTATATTTTCCCGGGCCAGGTGGGCCTGATTGTTTTCAATGATATTGGGCGGGTATGGTATACTAAGCAAGACAGTAAGAAATGGCATAACGTGTTTGGTGGAGGGTTTTATTATACTCCGTTTAACCTGGTCATACTTTCAGCTACCATGGGATATTCTAAAGAGGAAAAGGTATTTAATTTTTCGTTGGGGTCTAAGTTTAATATTACATTTTAGGTAAAGAATAAATGTGGAATGATGGTTTTTTTTGATAAAGAATATACTTTAATTGAACCTTATGAGTTTATGTCGGGATAACTCTGCCGTATGTTCAAATATGCAATTACTTGTTTATATATAAACGAAGTCCGAAAAATAAAAGATGAAAAATAACGATAAACAGATTATAAAACAGGCCGAAGAACATGTGAACGTGTTATTTGAAACCGTTAGTAACGGAAACCTTTTATATCATAACCTGGACCATACCAGGAAAGTGGTTGACCATGCAAATGAAATCGCATCTCATTACGAGTTGTCAGAAAGAGAAATAATTGTGCTCAATCTCGCAGCCTGGTTTCATGATACAGGCCATTTGTATTCAGACCCCGCAGGTCATGAACAAAAAAGTACCGAGTTAATGAGGGAATGGCTTTCTGGTAAGCCGGAATATGCAGACTATGCTGATGAAACAGAAAAAGTGATCCTGGCCACTAAGTTAAGTACTGCGCCAAACGGATTGCTTCAGGAAATAATTAAAGATGCTGATACCTTTCACCTGGGCACTTCTGATTTTAAGAAGATGGACAAGCTTTTGAGAAAAGAACTGTCCTTAAGAAATCTTGGCATCAGCAAAGTGGATTGGAAGAGAAATACGATAATCCTGCTGGAGTCACATCAATTTTATACATCTTATTGCTCAAATCTGCTGGAAGCGGAAAAACTTAAAAATATGGGAAAGGTTAAAAAGAAAATCGAGAAAATACAGGATATCACGGGAACTGAAATGATAGCCGGCAATGGTTCAAACAGTAAAAAAGACAAAAGCCAGCAGAGCGGTTTGATAGCAAAGGGAATTCAAACCATGCTTCGCCTTACTTCTGAAAATCATATGAAGTTGAGTGAGATGGCCGATAATAAAGCTAATATACTTATCAGTGTAAATGCCATTATTATTTCTGTTATCCTGTCTGTGCTGATCCGAAAAATAGAAGTGGATAAACACCTGGCTATTCCAACTTTTATTTTCCTGGCAACGGGGTTGACCACGATTGTATTATCCATACTGGCTACAAGGCCCAAGATCACCAAAGGTAGTTTTACAAGAGAGGATATTTTGAACCGCAAAACAAACCTGTTGTTCTTCGGAAATTTCTATAAAAGCCAGCTGGATGAGTATAAATGGGGGATGGGCATGATGATGAAAGACCCTAATTATTTATACGGAACCCTGGTTGATGATATTTATTACCTGGGAATTGTTTTAGGGCGTAAATACCGGCTTGTCCGAATAGCTTATAGTGTGTTTATGATTGGCATTATTGTTTCAGCATTTGCTTTTATCATTGCCATCACATTTAATCCCTCTTCGCCCTCCACTACCATCATCGAGGGCAGCGGTTCACCTTTTTAACCGGAACAATACCTATGTATCATAACAGGGACATAAGCTGGCTTGGTTTTAATCACCGGGTGTTGCAGGAAGCAGCTGATCCATCTGTACCTCTCCTGGAAAGAGTAAAATTTGTTTCCATCTTTTCCAGTAATATGGATGAGTTTTTCCGGGTGCGGTATCCTATCATTTCATTTTATTCAACTTTAAAAAATAAGACATTAAATAAAATAGTACCACCGTATGATAAGAACCTTGCGGAAAAGGTTCAGGATATAGTGGGGCAACAACTGAACGCATTTGGTGATATCATCAACAACCAGCTATTGCCCGCCATGGAAAATGAGGGCATCTTTTTATATTATAACCAGCCGGTACCCGATCAATTTACATCGCAGGTAAGGGAAATATTCTTTTCTAGAATACTTGCATTTATTCAGCCCATCTTTATTGACAAATCGCTGCACCAGGATTTCTTTCCTGAGAATAACAAATTGTATTTTTTCGTCATTCTGAAAAAGGAAGGAAGTGATGCCCTATCTCATGCTATAATCAATATACCGGTAAATAAACTGGATCGGTTTTTTAAGCTCGATTCAGAAGATGATAAACAGCATATCGTATTCCTTGATGATATCATACGGGACAACCTGAGTTGTATTTTCACAGGATTTATTCTTCATTCCTGCTATAGTTTCAAAGTAACCCGCAATTCAGAATTGTACCTGGATGAAGAAACTATTGACAAGGATATCATGAAGGAGATGGAAAAACGGTTGGAAAAAAGGGATGAAGGCAGCCCTACCCGTTTTCTTTTTGAATATGGTATGCCCCTGAGCGTTCAAAAATTTATAGCTGCTTCACTGGGTTTAAAGCAGGAAGAATTATATGAAGGTGGCCGATACCATAACCTGAGCGATCTTTCTTCTCTTCCTGTTAGCAGAAAGGATTTGGAATATCCGCCAGTGCCACAATTAAAACCCGTAGGCCTGGAGTATTGCGGCGATATATTCAGACAAATTGAAGAAAAGGATTTTTTGCTTCATTTTCCCTACCAGAGCTATAGCCCGGTTTTGGCATTTTTTAACCAGGCCGCCATTGATCCCGAAGTGCAATCCATCTCTGTAACACTTTACCGGGTAGCAGCAGAATCACATATTGTGAACGCATTGATAAGCGCAGCAAAGAATAAAAAAATAGTAACAGTATTTGTGGAACTGAAGGCCAGGTTTGATGAAGCAAATAATATTAAATGGAGCAAGGAAATGGGAAAGGCGGGTGTCAGGATCATTTATAGCATACCTAAAATAAAAGTGCATTCTAAAATTGCTCTGGTCATTAAAAAAACAAAGGAAGGAACAAAGGGATATGGTTATGTAGGTACGGGGAATTTTAATGAAACAACTGCCAGGTTTTATACCGATCATGCCCTTTTTACTTCTAAGGAGGAAGTGATTAAAGATCTTAAAAAGCTGATCCGTATACTAGAACAGGCAAAGCGGCCACAAAAAGATGCAAAAGAAGAATTCAACCACTTGCTGGTAGCTCAATATAATATGATCGCGGTATTTGAAGATGAGATCATGGAGCAGATAAAAAGAAAGAAAAAAGGACTCCCTGCTTCTATTAAAATTAAAGTAAACAACCTGGAAGATATCGGTATGATCGATTTGCTTTATAAGGCGGGAAAGGCAGGGATAAAAGTGCAGTTGTTAGTAAGAAGTATTTGTTGCATTACACCGATGCAGGAAAATTTAAGTGAAAATATTGAAGTAAAAAGACTGGTAGGCCGGTACCTGGAGCATAGTCGTATTTTTTTATTTGGCGAAAAAGAAGATAGCAGGATATATATGGGTTCTGCCGATTGGATGTCGAGAAATTTGCAGCAGCGCATTGAAGTTTGCGTACCTATTACCGATGAGAACCTAAAAACGGACCTGGCAACTTATTTTGAAATACAATGGAAAAATAATTCAAAATCTTTTTTATTGGATGCCGGTTTAAAGGAAATCCGCCCGGATCATGGTGAATATGACTCCCTTCAAAACCCACAGCAAGAAATATATGAATACCTAAAAAACCGATAATGCGTTGGATAAATAATGCTATAAACAGTTTTTCAGCAGTAGGCAGGTATCGCATGCAAAGAATTGTATTGATCAGCCTGGGCTGGACGTTTATAGACTTGTTCCTATACCTTAGGAATGTGTTAAATGGAGATGACATCGATTATCCCTATCATGAAAAACAATGGCAGGCTTTTGTTCTGCGATCCTCTATTGTTTTATTGACCAGCTTTTTAATGTCCTGGCTGCTTTTAAGAGAAATGAAGCTCGAAATGAGAAAGCGGGCACTAATAATTAGTTGGCTGATAAAATCATTATTATTGCTCGTTGTAGCGTTGTGCGCATTCATCTTTATCTTTTTCCTGCATTTTTTTTTTATTAATGGAATTACTCTGCCCGAAACTGCGCAACAGTTTGTCAACTACTTCTTATATACCAATTTACTGACCGATATATTATTGTTCTGGCTGGTCATGTTACTTGCTGCGCAGATCATAGTTGAAATAGATCAGAAATATTCACCCGGTGTTTTTTGGGAAATTTTGACGGGGAAATATCTGAAGCCCAGAAACGAAAAAAGAATAATCATGTTCCTGGATCTAAAAGATTCAAGTCCCATTGCAGAACTCTTGGGGCATGAAAAATATTTTTTATTTATCAGGGATTTTATCCATTATGTATCTATTGCTGTTTTGGATAACCGCGGTATGATCTATCAATATGTGGGAGATGAGGTAGTTGTAACCTGGCCGTTAAAGCAAATCAACATTTTAAAATCTGTACAAACAGTAATTGAAGCCCGAAAAGCCATGCAAAGAAAATCAGATTATTTTCGTCGTGTTTACGGTGTTACACCGGAGTTCAGGGCGGGATTGCATGCAGGAAATGTCACTATCGGAGAAATAGGCGTTATCAAAAAAGATATAGCGATCAGTGGTGAAGCTATGAACATTACAGCCCGTATAAGAAGTGCGTGTAATGAGCTGAATCACAAGTTTGTGGTATCTAAAGATTATATAAACGCCGGAATATTGAAATCATGGCAGGCCGAAAGCCTGGGCGAAGTTTCTTTAAAAGGAATTGATGAATCCATAGAATTATTTTCCTTGAAAATATAGGTATTATAATTGTATAAATAGAATGAATTATACTTTCAAAAGATTTCGGTTAAATAGTAGTACATATGGAGAAGCAGGACCAAAAGAGGAAAATGATTTTATTAAACCTATGGGTATTGGCACTGGTGGGTATTCCTGGTTCCCTGCTCGCTCAAACCACCATCATAAAAGATTCACCGGTTATTAAAGGGACTACGGTAGTAATACCGGGGATAGAATACAAGCGATCGGGTTACCATAATATGTTTTGGGGATATAATTATCGAACCGAATGGAGTACTGCCTTTAGGGTAGAGAATTTTTACCTGGATACGGCGAACGGCGGTCTCACACCTGTTAAGGAAGGAGGTGGAAGGCAATCTAAAAGTTTGCGTTTAAAAGATGGAGATGGCAGGGAATATGTTTTGCGAACTGTGAATAAGGATTTTGGTAGAGGGTTGAAAGATATGGACGGTACATTTATTCACCGGATTGCCAAGGATGAAGTGTCAATCGGCCATCCGTATGCCGCAATAACAATAATGCCCATGGCAAGGGCATTGGGTGTTTATCATACACTTCCGAAAATTGTATTTGTGCCCAAACAGTCCTCATTAAAAGAATATTCAGATGAATATGGCGATCAACTTTACCTGTTTGAAAGAAGACCAGATGAAAATCAAGAGGATGCTTATCAATTCGGGTATTCTAAAAATGTGATCGGCAGTGAAAAATTAATGGAGAAAATTCATGAAAATCATGACAACCAGGTGGATGATATTGCATTTCTAAGGGCCCGCTTATTTGACATGGTAATAGGAGATTGGGGACGCCATCCTGATAATTGGCGCTGGGCAGAATTTGAAGAAGAGGACAGAACGATTTATAAACCTGTACCGCGGGACAGAGACCAGGCGTATACAAAAATTGATGGATTTTATCCTAACCTCGCGGGTTTTTTTCTCCGTCAAGTCCAGGGGTTTGGATATGTAGTGAAGAAAGCCGGTGGTTGGAATTTTCCCGGCCGGCCTTTGGATAAAAAATTCCTAAATGAATTGACGTTGGATGAATGGATCAGCCAGGCGAAAGATCTGCAGTTAACACTGACAGACAGCCTGATTGAAAGCAGTATCCGGTTAATGCCGCCTGAATTGTTTAGCATTAATGGTCAGACTATAATAGATAAAATAAAATCGAGAAGAAATCATTTGCAGGATTATGCTACAGAATATTATAATTACCTCGCAAAAAAAGTTTCTGTTCTTGGTTCTGGAAAAAAAGAATTAATTCAGGTGAATGTAATGCCTGACAAGAAAGTAGAAGTAGATGTGTATGGTATAAGTAAAGATGATATTAAGAACGACACACCTTATTATACCAGGCAGTTTATTCCGGGTGAAACCAGGGAGCTATATATTTATGGCCTGGGCAAAAAAGATTTAATTTCTGTACTGGGAGAAAATAAAACAAAAATCAATATACATATAATAGATCCTGAGGATAAGGATTCAATTTTCTCAACAAATAAAAAGATAAAGGGTATCCGGTTTTACAACGGTGAAAAATTTGAGTATGATACCTTAAGAGATAAAAAAGTAAAATTTTCAGTGATCCCTGTTTTTACTCCATCTACTTATACTGCCTTCAATCACGACCCAATGAATCTTTTTCCTAAAACAGGGATAAAAGTAAGTGCCGGTATTGTTTGTACACCTCAGCCCTGGCGTAAAAATAATTACCAGATCATTCATTCTGTCAACGCTCTTTATGGTTTTCTGAGAACCTCATTTAATGTTGGTTATGTAGGTCGTTTTAAGCAGGCTGCAGGTAAATGGGATTTATTATTGAAGGGACGTTTGGATGATCCTGCTGTAGAGAATTATTTTGGCAGTGGAAATAATACCCTGGATCTTAATAATACCCGAAATTATTATCGCACACTAAGTAAGAGAATGTATGGCGGTATTGGATTGGAAAGGAATTTTCAGCGGCTCCATCATGCTGAAATTTCGTTGGTTTACCAGGCCGTACAGTACAAACGGGATATAGCTCATTATATAGGCAACGGCGCTCATATTGACCCTTCCGTATTCAATATGAAAAGATTTGCGGGTTTGGAAGCCGGTTATCTCTATGATCGTTCCAATGGATCTATAACGCCTACCCATGGATTCAAATTTAGATTCGGTGGCGGATTTTTGAAGAACTTGTCTGATACCGGAAGCTCTTTTACAAAAATCACATCATCACTGGCCGTTTATCATCCGATAAGCAGATCTTTCACACTGGCAATGAGAGCAGGTGGGGGAACTGTCGTTGGTAATCCGGATTTTTATCATTTGATCCGATTAGGAGGAAACGAAGAATTGAGAGGCTTTTCCCGGGAAAGATTTTACGGGAAAAGTATTTTTTATTCCAATACGGAAATCAGGTGGTTAACGGATACAAAGAACTATTTTTTTAATGGGAGAGCAGGCTTACTTGGCTTTTATGATATTGGGAGGGTTTGGATGCCGAATGAAAAATCTACCTTATGGCATGATGGATACGGTATGGGTGTTGTGCTGATTCCATTCAACAAGGTCACCTTAACTGCTATATACGGACTCTCTGCAGAAGGCGACAATGTTTTTTTCCGGGCAGAATGGTTTTTCTAGAAGTTTAATTTGATAAAGTAGTAAACTTCAATATAGTCTTGGAAAAAAAGGGTTATAATGCTTTTAAGCATATTATGAGTGACGAATAAATTCCAGTACAATTACGAACGACATCCCCCGGATAAAAAGCACAAACGACTTATTATATTTCCATAGGGGTAATAAAGCAAAAATGTCCCGTGATCAACGGGACATTTTTATAAAATGGCGACTGAATTATTTTCGTTTTACTTCTCCTGTTTCACCGTCAATTTTCGTCTTTGTATCACCATCCTTAATTTTGATATCACCATCAGCATCCACCTTTCTTTTGTAGTCCCCATCTTTTAATTTAAAATCTCCGTCTTCATCCATTTTAACTTTCAAATCTTCGTATTTATATTTCCCGTCTTCTAACTTAATTACATTTCCGTTGATCACCTTTCCTGTTCTTCCATAAATTGTATCTTTCGTTTCTTCATTTACATAGATATCAACCGGCTTCTTTGTTTCAGCATGTACCATTAACCCGGTATTGTCATCTTTAACCAGGTCTACCCTTTCTCCTTTATTGAGGTCATAATAACCTGAACGGGCTCCTTCATCACAACCCGTAAAGACTAAAAGAGCTGTTGTTGCTGACAGTAATAATTGTTTCATGTAGTTGTTATTTTGTTTTAGAAATTTCCAGATGTTTGATACATTAAATTCAATTGCTATGCCAACAAAGGTTAGCCTGATAAGTAAATAACTTTCCCGTAAGTGTGGAATAAATTACCGGATTATACAACTGTAGGCCCGGATTAGGTTATCCTACTACCTTTTGTTTAATTTCCTTGTATGAGTTGGAAAACAATAAATTCTTTTGAATGTGCATGAAAGCGAGCTAACAATTAAATAACCTGGGTGCTCACAAATCAATTTTTTTTCGGGGGATATTGCAAAAACGTATATCTTTTAACCTTTATACCTTTCAAAACGAGCTGGCTATATGAGACCAACCAATAAATACCTATTGCCCATTATTCTTGTAACTTCCTTATTCTTCTTATGGGGATTTGCTTATGGCTTATTAGATGTATTAAACAAGCACTTCCAGGATACGCTCGACATTACAAAAAAACGTTCCACTCTTTTGCAGGCAGCTTATTTCGGCGCTTATTTTTTGGTTGCTTTTCCTGCAGGATTATTTATGCAAAGGGTGGGTTATAAAAAGGGAATTATTACCGGCTTGTTATTATATGCTGCCGGCGCCTTGTTATTTTATCCCTCGGCACAAAATGCCAGCTTTGATTTTTTTCTCTTATCCTTATTTGTACTGGCCAGCGGCCTGGCTTTTCTTGAAACAGCCGCCAATCCATACATCACTGTACTTGGAAAACCAGAAACATCTGAATTCCGGCTAAACCTTTCTCAAAGTTTTAATGGAGTTGGATCTTTCCTGGGTCCCATCGTTGGAGGTGTACTTTTTTTTGGCAACAAGTCTTCATCGGATTTTTCGGAACTCGATTCAGTTATGTTTGTTTATATAGCCATTGCCGCTGTTGTATTAATAGTAGCTTATTTATTTGTTCGCACTTCCATGCCGGAAATAAAAGAAGAGGAATTGATAATCGACCGGAGGGAACACGCAGGAAAATCTCTTTTCCAGCATAGCCATTTTGTTTGGGCTATCATTGCTCAATTTTTTTATGTTGCTGCACAGGTGGGTATTGCGGCTTTATTTATAAATTATTGTACAGAAAAGGGATTGAATATTTCAAGTGAAAGAGCTTCCTATTTACTGGCTGGCAGTCTTTTATTATTTACCATTGGCAGGTTTGCCGGTACAGCTATTATGAAAATACTGGCTCCCAATAAATTATTGGCTTTATATGCATTGATCAATATACTTCTTAGTGCCGTAGTTATTTGGGCAGAAGGCATGTTATCAATATATACGTTGATGGCTATTTTCTTTTTTGAATCCATTATGTTCCCCACCATTTTTGCTTTGGGAATAAAGAACCTGGGTGGGCAGACAAAAAAGGGATCTTCCTTTATTATAATGTCTATTGTAGGCGGTGCATTGGTGCCTTATGTGATGGGCTCCCTGGCCGAAGCCTATTCAACATCATTTTCTTATATCGTGCCCTTGCTCTGCTTTATTGTTGTTTTTTTATTTGGTGTATTTGGATATAAAATAAAATCACATTCATGAGACAGTATTGTTTAACACTTGACCTGGTAAATGATGATAACCTGATAGCAGAATATGAGGCCTTTCATGAAAATGTTTCGTCGAAAATTAAAACCAGTTTCAGTGAGGACGGTATTCTTTTAATGGAAATATACCGGTTTGGAAATCGCCTTTTCATGATTATGCAGGTAACGGAAGAATTTGACTTTGAAAAAAAAGCAGCTGCAGACGCTGCCAATCCCGCGGTACAGGAATGGGAAAGGTTAATGTGGAAATACCAGCAGGCCGTTCCGGGAAGCCAGCCGGGTGAAAAATGGGTAGTGATGAAAAAAATTTTTTCATGGGCGAATCAATAAGTATAATTACATAATCTTTCTTCAAAAAAGAACCCAGGAGTATCTCCAATAAAAATGATGTTCAACCTAAAAGATAAAACGGCCATTGTAACAGGAGGCGGAAGTGGCATCGGCAGATCAATAGCGAGGTTATTTGCCCGGCAGGGAGCCCTTGTGCATATCCTTGATTTTGATGAGGCAGGTGGTTTAAAAGTAAAGGATGAAATTAAAAAGGATAATGGGGAATGCTTTTTTTCAAAAATTGATGTTAGCAACCAGTTACAGGTAAAAGAGCTTATACAAACGATTACCAGTAATTCTAAGAACATTGATATATTGGTTAACAACGCCGGAATAGCACATGTCGGTAATGTAGAAAATACCAGAGAAGAAGATTTTAACCGATTGTTTAATGTGAATGTTAAAGGAGTGTATAATCTCCTTCATGCTGTAGTTCCGGTTATGAAGGAAAAAGGGGGTGCTATTCTTAATGTGGCCTCAACTGCCTCCACCGTGGGTATTCCTGACCGATTTGCCTATTCAATGACCAAGGGAGCTGTGGTGGCGATGACCTTGTCTGTGGCAAAAGATTATGTTCAACACAAGATCAGGTGCAATTGTATTTCCCCCGGGCGGGTGCATACACCTTTTGTAGATGGGTTTATTTCTAAAAATTATCCGGGGAAGGAAAAAGAGATGTTTGAGAAATTATCAAAGACACAACCAATAGGCCGCATGGCTCATCCTGATGAGATCGCCAGCCTGGTATTATACCTCTGCAGTGATGAGGCTTCTTTTGTTACCGGTTGCGATTATCCTATCGATGGAGGATTTATTAAATTAAATAATTAACTGATTGCTGAAAAGAAAAATTTGTAACTATTAAAGTATTAAAAAATGAAATTGATAAGATTTGGTGAAGCCGGAAAAGAAAGACCGGGCGTTTGTATAGGTAATGAACATTTTGATGTGTCTGGTTTTATACATGATTATGATGAGCGATTTTTTGCAAATGGCGGATTGCCACACCTGGCATGGATGGTGGAGCAGAATAAAACTATATTAAGGAAACTTCCCCAGGGTATTCGCCTGGGATCGCCGGTAGGCAGGCCATCCAAAATTGTATGTATTGGGTTAAACTATGCTGATCATGCAAAGGAAACCGGCGCCACTGTTCCTGCCGAGCCGGTATTATTCATGAAGTCCACCACCGCTTTATCAGGGCCGTTTGATAATATAATGATCCCCAAAAATTCGGTAAAAACAGATTGGGAGGTTGAGATGGCCGTTATCATCAGTAAGAAAGCAAGTCATGTGGAAGAAGAAGAAGCAATGGATTTTGTAGCGGGGTATTGTTTGCACAATGATATAAGTGAAAGAGAATTCCAGCTTGAAAGAGGAGGCACCTGGGATAAAGGAAAGGGTTGTGATACATTCGCTCCATTGGGACCCTGGTTGGTTACTAAAGATGAAATTCCTGATATAAGCAATCTGCGGCTGTGGCTCAAGGTAAATGACAAAATAATGCAGGATGGCACAACAGCGAATCTGATCTTTAAAATCCCCCACATTGTTTCTTATCTCAGCAGGTTCATGACCCTATTACCCGGGGATATTATCTCTACTGGTACACCTGCCGGTGTGGGATTAGGCTTTAATCCGCAGATATATCTTAAACCCGGCGATATAGTTGAGTTGGGAATTGATGGATTGGGCACATCAATGCAAACTTGTGTAGCATATAGCAAATAATGGAAGCGCCGGATTCAATAAGGGAAGAACATGATCCTGCTAATAATAAAAGCGGGTCCGTTGATACGCATGTTCATTTCTGGATGTATGACAAAATCAGGGATGCGTGGATCACGGATAAAATGAAAACGCTTCAGCAGAATTACCTGCCTCAAACAATTGAAGGAACTTTAAAAAGAAACGGCATCGGAGGATGCATTGCCGTGCAGGCCGACCAGTCAGAACTGGAGACTCTTTTTTTAACGGAGCTTGCCAAAACTCATAACATCATTAAAGGCATAGTGGGTTGGGTTGATCTTCAAAACGAGAATATTGAGGAAAGGCTCCAATATTTTTCTCAATTCAATTCCATTAAAGGATGGCGACACATCGTGCAGGAGGAGCCCGATGATTTTTTGCGACGGCCGGATTTTCATCGGGGTGTTAAAGCATTATATAGTTACAATTATACCTACGATATATTAATATACCCCCGTCAATTAAAAGCTGCGTTAGATTTTGTATTCAGCATGCCGGAACAAAAAATGGTCATAGACCATTGCGCTAAACCGGATATTGCTAATAAGAAAATAGATGACTGGTCAAAATGGATTATTGAAATAGCCCAATCACCGCATGTATATTGTAAACTATCCGGCCTGTTTACAGAAGCAAAGTGGAAATCCTGGAGTCCGGCTGATTTTTATCCCTACCTCGATGTAGTATTCAAAGCGTTTGGTACGGATAGATTGATGTTTGGCAGCGACTGGCCGGTGCTGCTTCTTTCAGGTATGTATGTGCAATGGAAAAGTTTATTAGAAAAATACATGGAAAATTTTAACCAGCAAGACAAAGAAAAAATATTTGGAAGAAACGCTGTTCAATTTTATAACCTGTAAAAAAAACTAAATGGACTTGAATTTGAGCGGAAAGGTTATGATTGTTACCGGCGCTGCCAAAGGTATCGGACAAGGAATTGCACATGTCCTCGCTAAAGAGGGAGCTATAGTTGTAATCGTAGGCAGAAACGAAGAGGATAATAAAACCGCGGTTAATGCCATCGAAAAGGAAGCGGGAAAAGCTTACCAGGTGGTAGCTGAACTTTCTATGCCTCAACAATGTGAGCAGTCAATAAAAAAAATTATAGCTCAATTTGGAAAAATTGATGGTTTGGTTAACAATGCCGGTGTGAATGATGGTGTAGGACTTGAGGAAGGTAATTATGAAAAGTTTTTAAAAAGCCTTCATAGTAATCTGGTCCATTATTACCTGATGGCGCATTATGCATTGCCGGAATTAAAGAAATCAAAAGGAAGCATAGTAAATATATCTTCAAAGACAGCAGAAACCGGCCAGGGTGGTACTTCAGCTTATGCTGCATCTAATGGTGGACGTAATGCATTAACAAGAGAATGGGCAGTAGAGCTACTTAAATATGGTATCAGGGTCAATGCAGTTGTTGTGGCGGAATGTTATACTCCTTTATATGATCGCTGGATAAAATCATTGCCTGATCCGGAGGAAAAACTGAAAGAGATAACTTCAAAAATTCCACTTGAAAACAGGATGACGACAGCAACAGAGATCGCCAATATGGTCGTTTTTCTTTTGAGCGAAAGATCAAGTCATACTACCGGACAGATCATACATGTGGATGGAGGATATGTACACCTGGACCGTGCACTGGCCAACGCTTAATATGAAAAAACTTGTGGTATAAATGTAGGTTCCCGGATCCCTCCGCAAAGATGATAAAATGATTGCAGGTTATTATTTTGGTAGGTATTTCAATAAAAATAAAAGTATAATTAATAAAAAAAGGACAACCTGGTGGTTATCCTTTACCAATCATTTGATGATCCTTTCTATTTAAATCAATTGCACACTTCGTTTTACAAAATCTGTCAATTCTGCTCCATTGAGCATTCCCTGCGATAATAAGGCTAAGTCAAAAGCCTGTTTAGCCATTCTTGTTTGCTCTTCTTCATTTTCGGTTTGTGCAATACGATTAATAAGCGGATGGTTACCATTTACTGTCACTTTATAGTTATCTGGCATTGATCCGTAAAAACTCATACCTCCTCCCATCTGCGCCATATCCTTCATGCGGCGCATAAATTCGTCCATGGTTACAGTTACCGGAAAGTCATCAGGGCTCAGGCTTTCCATGGCTACAGACATACCTGGCTTTTGAATGGTTTTTTCAAAGACCGATTTGACTGTTGTGGTTTGCTGTTCGGTCAATATGGAAGGGATGTCATCTTCTTTTTTGATCAACGTATCAATTGTACCTGAATCCACTCTTTTTATCTGTGTTTTTTCAAGCTTTTGTTCCAATTGGTTAATAAAATGATTATCCAGTGGCGTATTCATCAATAAAACGTCATAACTCTTAGCCCCGGCTGATTGTATAAAAGCGTCTTGTTTGCCGGTATCGGTAGTGTAGAGATAGATAACCTGGCCTTCTTTATCCGTTTGCAAAGGCTTTACTTTTTCCTGGTACTCATCCAAAGTGAAATATTCTTTTTTCGTATTGGTAAGTAAGGAAAAGCTTTTTGCTTTTTCATAAAATTTTTCTTCGGTTATCATACCGTATTTTACAAAGAGACCGATGTCTTCCCATTTTTCTTCATAGGCTTTGCGGTCTTTCTTAAACAGGTCAGCCAATTTATCAGCCACCTTTTTAGTAATATAGGTATTGATCTTTTTTACATTACTGTCAGCTTGCAAAAAACTCCTGGAAACGTTGAGCGGAATATCAGGAGAATCAATTACCCCGTGGAGAAGCATCAAAAATTCAGGCACAATGTCTTTTACTTCATCGGTAATGAAGACCTGACGGGAATACAGTTTGATTTTATTGGGCTTTAATTCGATGTCTTTTTTTACTTTGGGAAAATAAAGAACGCCGGTCAGGTTGAAAGGATAATCCACGTTCAGGTGTATCCAGAATAGTGGATCATCAGAAAATGGGTAAAGCTCCTTATAAAAATTCAGGTAGTCCTCATCTTTCAGATCGCCAGGTGCTTTGGTCCAGATAGGATGCGTGTTGTTAATGATATTATCTTCTTCAACCGACTTGTATTTTGCTTTTCCTTCCTCATCCTCGCCATCAGGAATTGAATTTGTCCTGGTTCCAAATTTTATAGGTACGGGTAAAAAGGAGCAATATTTATTAAGAATTTCCTGCAGCCGGTGTTTTTCTAAAAACTCTTCCGATTCATTGTTGATATAAAGAATAATATCTGTGCCCCGGTGAGTGCGGTTGCCTTCGCTTAATTCAAACTCAGTACTGCCATCGCAAATCCAACGAACTGGCCCGGCTCCCTCCTGGTAAGAAAGGGTTTGAATTTCTACTTTTTCCGCTACCATGAAGGCAGAATAGAACCCCATTCCAAATTTACCGATCAACTCATTGGCGTCTTTTGCCTCTTTAAATTTTTCTACAAATTCCTCGGCCCCCGAAAAAGCGATCTGGTTAATATATTTCTTGATTTCATCGGCTGTCATGCCCAAGCCCTGATCGCTGATGGAGATCGTTTTCTTTTCTTTATCGAATGAAATTTCGACCTGCAGGTTGCCCAGTTCTCCTTTGTACTGGCCCAGCGATGATAATCGTTTTATTTTTTGAGTAGCATCTACTGCGTTGGACACCAATTCCCTCAAAAAGATCTCATGATCGGAATAAAGGAATTTTTTGATGATCGGGAATATATTCTCTGTGTGTATGGAAATTGAGCCTTTTTCTTGCATAGTCTATAAATTTTGAAAAATTCAGGTTTGGCATCTGAGTGCAAGGCTTGTTCCAATCATGAAATAATGGACAAACTGACAGAAAGGGAATAGTTCTTTGTGGAAATGGCATGCAAAACTTAAAGAAAAGCAGGTATGCCGGTTAGCTTTCCTACGAAGTCCTCCGGGTAAACTTGTTATCTAATTATAGATCCTCTCAATGGCGTCTTTGTATTTTTCCATGATCACCTTACGTTTTAGTTTTAACGTGGGCGTCAGTTCACCGCCATCCACTGTCCATTCCTGGGGAAGCAATTCAAATTTTTTAATTTGTTCTACGTGATTAAAAAATTTATTAAAACTTTCCACCAGTTCCTTAAACATGGCAATTACTTGTGGATTTCGGATAAGTGTTTCATTGTCTGTTTCAGCAATTCCCTTGTGCCTGGCCCAATCCTGCAGGTTGGGAATGGACGGAATAATAAGAGCTCCTACATATTTTCTTTCGGATCCCACTACCATCACCTGTTCCACATAAATGGATTCTTTTAGTTTGCTTTCAACAGGCGTGGGGGCTACATATTTACCGCCACTTGTTTTGAATAATTCTTTTTTGCGGTCAGTGATTTTTAAAAAATTGTCTTCAGTCATTAAACCGATATCGCCGGTAAGGAACCAGCCATCTTTCATGGCTTCAGCAGTAAGGTCAGGTCGTTTATAATATCCCATCATTACATTGGGACCTTTGCATAGTATCTCACCATCTTCAGCGATTTTTACTTCTACTCCATCAATCAACTTTCCCACCGTTCCGAATTTTCTGCCTTTCGGCTCATACCGGTTCACACTTATCACGGGTGAGGTTTCAGTAAGCCCGTAACCTTCCATAATAATGATCTGGGCGGCGGTAAAAATGCGGATAAGTCTTATCTGGCATGCAGCACTTCCTGTTACGATACATTTAATATTATTGCCCAGGGCTTCCCGCCATTTGCTGAAAATAAGTTTATTGGCCAATGATAATTGCATATTGTACCAAAGCCCCTGGTTGGTATTGAGTTCAAATTTTTCTGCCAGGCTGTGTGCCCAGAAAAATAATTTTCTCTTGGTGCCGGTTAGTTCCTTTCCTTTCAACATGATCTTATCATATACTTTCTCCAGCAACCGGGGTACTGTAGTAAACATATCCGGATGTACTTCTTTCAGGTTTTCGCCAATGGTTTCCAGGCTTTCAGCATAGTAAATAGAGGTGCCTTTAAAAAGATAGACATAGCTGATCATCTTTTCAAAAATATGGTTCAGGGGCAAAAAACTAAGCGCTTTCATATTTTCTCCGGGAGGAAAGCAATCAAATGATGACATTACATTAGAAAGAATATTTTCATGGCTGAGCATTACTCCTTTGGGTGTACCCGTGGTGCCTGAAGTGTAAATGATGGTAGCAAGGTCTTCATATTTTATTTTATCAGCAATGGGTTTTATTTGTGCAAGCGCTGCGGGTGTTGCTTTTTCACTTACCTCTTTCCAATGCCGGGCGTTGGGTGCATGATCAAAGGTGTAAATTTCTTTCAGGCTGGGTACGCGGTCTTTCAGGCTCAATACTTTTAAGAAAAGATCTTCATCATTGACAAAAGCTATTTTTACCGCAGAATCTTTCAGTACAAATTCTAATTCATTTACATTGATGGTAGGGTAAATGGGAACAAGTACAGCACCTATTTGTTGCACTGCCAGGTCTACCATTAGCCACTCAGGGCGGTTTTTACTGATTATGGCTACTTTATCCCTGGTCTCAATGCTCATATCATTCGGGCCGATGCCCAGGCTTAATAATCCGGCACTAAGGTCGTTGACGATATTAGCCACTTCCCGGGTACTGTAATTTCTCCATTGGCCACTTTCTTTGGAAGCAAACATTACCTCCAGTGGTTCTCTCTCCAGGTGCCAGGCGACACAATCAAATAATCTTTTAGGCTCGTTCATTTGCAATCATTAATGGTTCAATAGCAATATTGATAAGAAATTCAAACTATGAATAAACAAATTAGGAAAAAAAATATAAAAAATCCTGATTCGAAGGAACCAGGGTTTATATATAAATCGCCTAATGCTTTTAAGAAAGAGGAGGACTATAAAATTATTCTATCATCCAACTATTTATTTTCTTCCGTTTGCCTGGCTACCCTGGTAATATTGTCCGGGTGGCATTCTGAATATCCTGTTTTTTTGAAAATTGGCAAATGCTTCGTATTGCTCATGATGTGTTTTTGACCAACTATCATAAGCGGCCAGGTTTTCTACAGATCCGAATAGCCATTGATTATAGGCCTCAAACATGCCTTCTTTTAAAAGCTGCTGATGATAATCAAATAAGCGAAGTGGAAATTTAGATGCGTTTGCCTGGTACCAATCCAGTATAAACCGGGTGCGGATCATAGTTAGAATTTCTGTAGTAATACCTTTATTCACCAGGGAAGCTTGTTTGCCCATAGTTTGCAAAAAAGCTTTTGCAAACTCACTTTTATTTTTTTCCTGGCCTTTCATCAGGTCGGCATCGGCAAAAAGTTTTTCTTTATAACTGCTCAGTAATTGTTGTTTCATGGCCAGCCCCCGTTGAGAAAGACTTTCCATGTTTATAAATATTTCGCCATACACCAGGCTCCATACTTTGTCTTTTGTATAAAAATAGTATAAGGCTGCATTGTAATAATTGCCACTATAGGCAGGATCTGACTGAATACCTTTCTCCCACAAGTCAATCGCTGAGTAATCTTTTGTAGCCCAAAGCAATTCCCCATACTCACTATGCAAAGGGCCGCTTTTGGGAAATTTTTTCAATCCTTTTTTGTACACCTTTTCACATTCCTTTGGGTCTTCCAGTGCTTTATAAACGTTGCCGGCTATCTGGTATACCACCACATCCGCATCGTTGCGATCCATCAAAGATTTTACTGATTCCAACGCCTTTACATAATCTCTTTTCAGGTAATAACTCATCGCCAGGTCTTTTTGCATTTCCTGGTTCTTATTATCCTTTTGCAGGGCACGATTCAATACGATGACCGCATTATCAAAGTCACCTGAACGCATAAAAGTTTTAGCAGTTTCATGCATTGTCTTTGCATCATCCTGTGCAAATGAAACAACGCTAATGATTAAAACAAGGCAAAGGGCAACAAATTTGTTCATAAATACAAAGTAAAGTAATAAGGTTTAGAGCATTCAAATCCCCAAAAAAGATTAACAAATCAAATCCGGTGGGCAGGTATTCGGTGAAATGATGTATTGGTTTTCTTCCTCAATTCAGGATATGTGTCAGTAAACCATCTCTCAACTTGGGTTCAAACCAGGTACTTTTAGGCGGCATCACGTTGCCACTGTCGGCAATGTCAAACAATTGCTGAATAGTTACAGGGTATAAACTAAATCCTATTCTCATTTCGCCACTGTCTACTCTTTTCTCCAACTCCTTCAGCCCGCGGATGCCACCCACAAAATCAATACGTTTATCAGTTCGCTGATCTTTTATTCCAAGAAGTTTGTCCAGTATATTATTGGATAAGATCGTTACATCCAAAATGCCGATAGGATCATCTGTAAATGTGTCTTCCCTGGCATTGAGAATATACCATTGTTTGTCCAGGTACATTCCAAATTCATGCAATTGCTCGGGTTTCACTTCAAATTCGCTTTGAGTAATAGTAAAATCTTCTTGCAAAGCGCTGAAAAAATCGTCTGTTTCAAAACCATTGAGATCTTTAACCAATCTGTTATAATCCAGGATGGCCAGTTCACTTGCCGGAAATATGGTGGTTAAAAAATATTTTGCTTCCTTACTATCTGGCAAAGCTTTGCTGACTTTAGCAGCTGATGCTGCTCGGTGATGGCCATCGGCAATATATGTAGCGGGTACCTTCTCTGCAAAAAGACGGGTGATTTCGGCCACTATCTTATCATCATGAACTGGCCATACTGTATGTTTGATACCATCGCCGGCAATAAAATCATAGGCTGGTGCATGAGCATTCTTCCACTTATAAATGGTGGCATCTATTTCCAGCACATTATTATATGCAAGAAAAACATTTCCTGTCTGGGCCTTAATCGTTTTCATATGTTCGATGCGGTCCTTTTCTTTTTCCGGCCGGGTAAATTCATGTTTCTTAATTACTTCGTTAAAATAATCATCAACTGACGAAACACAAACAAGACCTGTCTGGCTTCGGCCATTCATGACCAACTGGTATATATAATAGCAGGGTTTTTCTTCATTAAAAACAATACCTTTTTTTATAAAATCATCCAGGTTTTCCTTTGCTTTATCATAAACCGCCTGGCTATGTAAATCTGTTTCTTCGGGAAGATCTATTTCCGCTTTGGTGATATGCAGGAAAGAATATGGATTCTCTTTTGCTTCTTCTTTTGCTTCTTTGCTGTTGAGAACATCATATGGCCTGGACGCTACTTTTTCTGCCAGGTCCTGCTTGGGTCTTACTGCCTTGAAGGGTTTAATTATTGCCATTTATTTTAAATATATTTTTCGGGTAAATATTTTTATCCATGCTGACGGCCGAAATCTTTCATCAGGTCCGTTAAAACCATCACACTTTCTATGGGCAGCGCATTGTACATGGATACACGAAATCCGCCTACACTCCGATGTCCTTTTACGCCGTACATGCCTTCTTGTTTGCATCGTTCAGCAAATTCTTTTTCCAAAGCCACATTATCCATCACAAATACCGCATTCATTTTACTACGATCCTCCCTGGCTACTGGACCTTTGAAAACAGGAAGGCTATCTAATGTGTCATAAAACAATTTTGCCTTAGCTTCATTCTCCTTTTCTATGGCTCCGACGCCACCTCTATTTTTCAGCCATCGCAGCGTAAGCATCGCCACATAAACGGCAAACACCGGAGGTGTATTCATCATACTTGCTTCCTTGATGTGTAACCGGTAATCCAATATACTTGGAATATCCCTCGTTACTTTTCCTAAAATATTTTTGTTAACCACCACAAGATTAACTCCGGCCGCACCCATATTTTTTTGCGCCCCGGCATAGATCAGATCAAACTTGTTAAAATCGAGTTGCCGGCTTAAAATATCGCTGCTCATATCAGCAACTAACGGAACGTTCTTGTCATAAGGCAGCCTATGCCACTGTGTGCCGGCAATTGTTTCGTTGGTGGTTATATGCAAATAAGCCGATGTGGGTGAAACAGAAATTTTCTTTGGAATAGTAGTATGATTAGTTTCTTTGGAAGAACCGACTATTTCTACATGCCCAAACAATCTTGCTTCTTTTATTGCTTTTCCTGCCCAGGCCCCGGTTTCCGTGTAGGCCGCAATATCCTTTTCATTCAGCAAGTTCATGGGCACCTGCATAAATTGAGTGGTAGCGCCGCCATGCAGAAATAAAACTTCATGGTTGGAGTCAAGTTGCATAAGTTCCCGAACGGTTGACCTGGCCTCCTCCAAAACCGCTTCAAACAAAGGTGTACGATGTCCTATTTCAAGAATCGACAACCCGGAATCATTAAAATTTAAAATAGCCTGGCTTGCCTCTTCTATTACTTCTTTGGGTAATACAGAAGGTCCGGCGTTGAAATTTTGAATACCCTTTTTCCCCATTAGCGGAGGTTTGGTGATCATCTTATAAAATTTTGAAGTGCAAATGTAGGAAATAAACCTGCGGCAGACTTTTCTGAACAATGTAGTACAGGAACAAGCAAACCTATTCGTGTTCTCTTCCTTTTAAAAGATTAGTTTTCCATGCCTTATTCAGCATTTCAAATTCTTTAATATCCTCAGGGGAGTATTCTTTATTACTGAGTTTAGTTAAATCCGGCTGGCCCGCATTAACCCACGCGGTATACCAATAGGAGGCTACAGCAAAAACAGACTGGCGCATCCGCCTTTCAACCATCCCGTGTAATTTTTCATTGTAAGCCCTGGTATAAGCTGAAGAATATTGCCGTATGAGCTGACCATTCCTATCTTCAAACGCAAATCGTTGATCGGAAGGAAAGGAAACGGAAAGCTGCTTTTCAAATTGTAAGACGGTATCAGCCGCTGCCGCACTTTCCAAAATCCTGGCCCAGGTGAAATCCAAAGGATTTTTTATGTATTCAGCCTTGCCAATAAAAAAATCCCATTCTTTTTCTGACAATAGCTCCGGTATCCGGCTTTCCCAAAAACCATGAATTCCTTTTTGGTCAGTAAATTGTCCGTTATGATTTTTATTGGCGTGCAATGGGACGTGGGAATCAGCAATATAATGACCAATTTCCGCAGAAAGCTTTAAAATTCCTGCCTGGTTTTTTTCTTTAAATGCAGTTGTTAACCGGCTCAGCATTGTTTGTAACCACCAGGGCACAATCCCATACGTATTTAATGTATCCTCGGAATAACGGGCTACGGCAACATTCCATTTGCGTGGTAAGGAATCATAAGGATAAGCTCCGTAATGATCAATGTCAATATAATGCCGGGGTCCTTCCTGTGGCAAGGCATATCTTCTTTTATCGGGATCTACTGCGTGTTCTTCAAGAAATCCGATATGGGGTTTGTACAAAACCATCATGCCTGGCGGGAGTAAATAAACGGCGTATTGATTGATTTTGCGGTGAGCATAAAACCCCCAGCAGAAGCTTACTATTGGATATAGAAGCAACAGGCCAAGTGGTATAAATTTCTTCATTTTCTCCTATGAGAATGGATTATAAAAAGAAAGTACTGCCTAAAAATTACGAATTAAACAGATACTATTGTTCGGAGATTTTATGCGAATGCAACTCCCGCTTAGATTTTTCTTCATCGAGATCCACCACTCCTCCCGTAACGGCATACTTCATCGCATCCCCCGAGGTAATTCCTTCAATTTTTCTAACCCGTTGCCGTGGTAAAATATAAAGTTGCCCGGCAAAATTATAAGATTGCGGCACATAGACGGCCACCATTTCAGAACCCAGTTCAAATTTTTTCATTTCCTCATCGGTTAAAAAGCCCACTACCCAAACGTCTTCTGAAAAAACATTAGCCAGCACGGATTTACCGAATTTTTTCTTGTCGCCAGCAAAGGATTCAAAAAAATCTTTTGTAGAGGAATAAATGAATTTAATAACGGGTGTTCTTTCCATCCACTGGTCAAAGAAATTGATAAAGCTTCCCATTAAAAAATTGGAACTTATCCAGCCTACCAGGATAATAAAGACTACAATGACGATAAAACCGAGCCCCGGTATATTCAAATAAGGCCGAAGAATACTATCTACTTTGTCAAACAACCAGTACAATGCATAAACGGTAATAGCAATGGGCGCAAGAATAATAAAACCCTGTACAAAATAGCTGAAGAGTTTTTTAAATCGTAAGCGGTTGGGACCTATTCCCTGGTTAGTGGTTGCCATAATTGAAAAAACAAAGGTAACAAAACGAACAGCAGTTTGAGGTTTCCGATAAATTCAGGATAAAAGGCAAAAAAAAAGGATGGAAACTTAGGCAACGAAAAAAGTTTCCGTAGTTTTGCCTTTCAATTTTATAAATGGAACCTAAGGAGAGAATACTGGTTAAGGCGGAAGAATTGTTTATGCAGTTTGGGATCAGGTCGGTCTCTATGGATGATATTTCCAATGGCCTGGGGATGTCAAAAAAAACATTGTACCAATACTATTCCGATAAGGATGAATTGGTAGATGCCGTGGTGGAAGGGCATATCAAAATGATTCAAACAGATTGTGTAGGATGCCGGCAGGATGCCAGGGATGCGATACATGAAATTTTCATCACCATGGAGAGGATCATGGAGGAGTTTAATAATATGAATCCTATGGTTTTATTTGATCTTGAAAAATTTCATTTCAACTCCTTCCGGCGCTTCAAGGAACATAAGGATAAATTTATGGCGCAGGTAATCCGTGAAAATATAGAATGGGGTATCAGGGAGGAATTATACAGGGATGATGTCAACATCGATATTCTCACCAAATTTCGCATTGAATCCATGATGCTTCCATTTAATGTTGGCGTTTTTCCGCCAGGTAAATACAAGCTGGCTACTTTGTCTGAAGAGATCATTTTGCATTTTGTACATGGACTAGCCACTATTAAAGGCCTTAAGCTTATTTTGAAATATAACCAGCAGAGACTAAAAAATCTTAATTATGAGAAGAGCAATAAATAAAAAAAGGATTTGGATAATTTTACTCGCTTTGTTTCCGGCTCTCATCCTGGCTCAGGAAATACCGGCCGGCAATATTGATACCTCAATAAATTCCGCTCATGCATTTTCTGTAAAACAAGCCATTGAATATGCCAATAAAAATAATGTCCAGGTAAAAAATGCTTTGCTTAATGTGCAGATACAGGAGCAAACAAACAGGGAAGTTACATCAGCGGCCCTTCCGCAAGTAAGCGCCAGTGGTTCCTATACGTATAACGCAAAATTGCCTGTAAGCCTCGTGCCTGCGGAATTTTTTGGAGGGCCTCCGGGAACTTTTTCAAAAATTGCTTTTGGCCTTAAGCACAATGCAACCGGGGGAGTACAGCTAAATCAAATTTTGTTTGACGGGCAGGTATTTGTGGGATTGAAGGCAAGAAAATCTGTGTTAGAGTTCCAGGAAAAAAATGTGGAAGTAACAGAAGAAACGATAAAAGCTAATGTTTATAAAATTTATTACCAGTTGGTGGTCAGTAAACAACAGGTAGAATTATTGGATGCTAATATCGAAAGGTTTGAAAAATTATTGAAAGAGACACGGGTTATTTATGATAACGGTTTTGCAGAAAGGTTAGATGTAGATAAAGTAAGTGTTGCGCTTACCAACCTTCAGACAGAAAGAATTAAAGCATTGAACCAAATTGAAAATGGGTACCTGGGATTAAAGCTTTTGATGGGCATGCCAGTAAAAGAAAAATTGGTGTTGACCGATTCCTTATCCTATGACCAGGTGAAAGATGATGTGCTGGATGGCGGAATTTTCGAATATGCAAACCGAAAAGAATACCAATATGCAGAGTTGGGTGTCCTCTTGAATGAATATAATATCCGCCGGTTTAAAGCCAGCCGGTATCCTGCATTAAGCCTGAATGGATATTACAATAAAAATGCACAGCGGAATAAGTTTGATCTTTTTAGCAAAGGTGATTGGTTTGATGTTTCTGCCGTTACGCTGAATTTAACTATCCCCATTTTTAATGGGTTTTCAACCCGGGCAAAAATTCAAAAAGCGAGATTGGAATGGCAACAGAGCATTAACCAGCGGGATTATCTTAAGATTTCTATTGATAATGATATTCAAACTGCCGGGAATGATTTTCGATCTGCTATTTCCACATTGGATTATCAAAAAAAGAATATGGAACTGGCAGAAAATGTTTACCAGCAAACCATTAAAAAATACCAGGCGGGAATTGGTTCCCAAACGGAGATCAATACAGCACAAACTGATTTAAAAACTGCCCAGACCAATTATATATCTTCTTTGTATGATGCAGTGATCGCTAAAGTTGATTATTTAAAAGCCACCGGAAGATTATAAACCAAAGCCAGCAACAATGACAAATAAAATAAACAAAATGCAGATAGTATTAAACCCGGCACTTGCTTTATTGCTTACAATAATAATAGCGGCTTGTGGTAATAGCGGAAAGGATAAAAAAAGTGAGATCAGCGATCTGAAAGTGAAAATAGAGAAATTAAAAAAAGAAAAAAATGATCTGGACGTAGAGATACGTCAGGCTGAGGAGAAATTGGCCAAAGCTGATCCATCCTCCCTTCAAACTCAAAAGTTGGTGTCGGTAGATTCTATTCACGTAGGGGATTTCCGGCACTTTATTGAATTGCAGGGAAGGATTGATGCCGATAAGGTGGCTTATGTATCACCTTCCGGGCAAGGTGGCATTGTTAAAGCCATCTATATTAAAACCGGAAGCAGGGTAAAACAAGGGCAAATACTCTTAAAACTTGATGATGCCTTAGCAAGACAGGCGGTAATAGGCGCACAACAGCAGGCTGGCGTTCTTAAAGCCAGGCTTGCACAAGCCGAAACTATTTACGACCGTCATCAAAACCTATGGAAGCAAAATATTGGCGCAGAAATAAATGTGATTAATGCAAAAGCTGAAGTAGATGCCTTGCAAAGCCAGTTAAGAGCGGCAGAGGCGCAGGTAGGCATGGCCAGAGAGCAGGCCGATCAATCAAATGTGAGAGCGCAAATAAACGGCGTCATTGATGAAGTAAATATTGATATCGGTGAATTTTTTTCCCCCATGAGCGCAGCAGATCCCCGGTCAGGTATCAAGATTGTGAATAATAGTTCCATAAAGATCATCACGGAAGTTCCGGAAAACTATGCCTCAAGAATAAAGAAAGGGGATGCTGTGGAAGTGATAGTTCCTGAATCCGGAAAACCTCCCTATCAATCCTCAATAAGTGTAGTGGGTGCGGCTGTCAATCCTACTACCAGGTCATTTACTACAGAAGCAAAATTACCGGCTGATCCTATTTTGAAACCCAATCAACTAGCCACTATGAAGATATTGGATTATGAAAAAAAAGGAGCAGTTACGGTTTCGGTAAATGTGGTACAAACGGATGAGAAAGGAAAGTATGTTTTTGTTGCAGAGAAAAATGGCGACAAGATAATAGCAAGGAAGCGGGAAGTAGCGGTGGGTGAATCGTATAATGGTATGATTGAAATAAAAAACGGTTTGGCCAGCGGAGATCTTATAATCTCAGAAGGTTACCAAACCGTTTATGACGGCCAGTCTGTAAAAGTAGTAAATCTCTAAGGGCAATACTTTTAAAATAGTAGTGAGCAAAGACACTAATTCCGAAATTATTTGCTACAAAAAATAAATAAGAATAAGAACTGCTTAAATGAACCCGGGAAAGTAAAAACAGCAGAGAAAAGTAAAAACAGCAGAGAATAAAAGAGCGGCAAAAAAATAAAACCAAATCATGAAAATTTCAGAAGGGGTTACAAAAAAGTTTAAACAATTTGGTCCCACCAGTTGGGCGGTTGATAACAGAACAGCCATCTATATCATTGCTATACTCATTACTTTATATGGGCTCACCAAGTTCAATAGTATGCCCAAGGAACAATTTCCAGATATAGTAGTTCCAACCATTTCTATCGCCACGGTATATGTGGGCAATTCGCCAAAAGATATAGAGAACCTGGTGACAAGACCAATTGAAAAACAATTGAAGGGTATCAGTGGTGCCAAGGTCAATAAAATTCAAAGCACTTCGCAAACAGATTACAGCCTGATAGTGGTGGAGTTTGATACAGATGTAAAAACAGAACTGGCAAAGCTAAAAGTAAAAGACGCTATCGACAAAGCAAGGGTAGAACTTCCGACTGACCTTACACAAGAGCCGGATGTGCAGGAATTTGCTTTTAGTGAAATGCCCATCATGTTTGTAAATGTTAGTGGCGATTATGATGGTATAAAATTGAAGCAGTATGCTGACAAGATGCAGGACCGGTTTGAAGAATTGACAGAAATAACCCGGGCAGAAATTGTGGGTGCTCCGGAAAGGGAGATCCAGGTCAATGTGGATCCGTATAAAATGACAGTCTCCCGAATCAGTTTTGCTGATATTGAAAATGCAATTAGCCGGGAGAACCATGATATAACAGGGGGATTAATTGAGGCCGGGAACATGAAGAGGACGCTTAAGATCAAAGGGCAATTTACAAGTGCGGCAGACCTGCAACATGTTGTAGTAAGAAGTAGCGCCCAGGGCGCCACCGTTTATTTACGGGATATAGCTGAGATCAGGGATACCATCAAAGAAAAAGAAAGCTTTGCAAAATTGGATGGTAAGAATGTGGTTACACTCAACATTGTAAAGAGGGCTGGTGAAAACCTGATAGAGGCCGCAGATAAAATAAAGGCCGCAGTGGCTGATATGCAGGAGAAGGAAGATTTACCAAAAGACCTGAAAGTAGTGATCACAGGCGACCAGAGTAAGACCACAAAAACATCATTCAATGAATTGATCAATACAATCATCATAGGATTTGTTTTGGTGCTGCTCATCCTGATGTTTTTTATGGGGGTTACCAATGCATTCTTTGTAGCGCTCAGCGTTCCCTTAAGTGTTTTTGTTGCCTTTATGTTTTTGCCGATCGCTGATAGCATAATAGGATCTACAGTTACACTCAATTTTATTGTATTGTTCGCCTTATTATTTGGATTGGGTATTATAGTGGATGATGCTATTGTTGTTATTGAAAATACTCATCGTATTTATAATAATGGGAAAGTTCCCATTGTGCGAAGCGCCAAAGAAGCAGCGGGTGAGGTCTTTATTCCCGTGCTGGCCGGTACAGCCACCACCCTGGCACCTTTCTTCCCGCTTTTATTCTGGAAAGGATTGATTGGTAAATTCATGATATACCTGCCCACCATCCTAATCCTTACGCTGGCAGCCTCCCTGATCGTTGCATTTATATTTAACCCGGTTTTTGCAGTAAGTTTTATGAAACCCGAAGGGAAAGAATATGAAAAGCCAAAGAAACAGGTATTCAGGAATAAATGGTTTATTATTTTCCTGATCTCAGGTGTTTTATTGCATTTGCCGGGCATGCACGGAACGGCCAATTTCTTATTACTGATGGCGATATTAATGGTGCTGAATGCTTATGTTCTCAATGATATTATTCACTCATTTCAGCAAAAGGTATTACCGGCATTGATGAACCGATATGAAAAATTATTGCGCTGGGTGTTGGTGGGAACAAGGCCTGTATGGGCATTCGTTTCATTATTTGGCTTATTTCTTTTTTCAATTGTCTTCCTCTTTTTGCGTGGAAATAAAACTACCTTCTTTCCTAGTGGTGATCCCAATTTTGTTTATGTGTATATTAAATTGCCCGTAGGCACCGATGTAAAATATACAGACAGCATAACCACTCTTTTAGAGAAACGGGTATTGAAAGTGCTGGAAAATGAAAAGCCCGGTGCCGAAGGAAGCATTGTAGAAAGCATCATAACCAACGTAGCTGTTAGCGCTAACAACCCGAGAGATAATAACAGGAGTGTTCAGCCTAACCTGGGCCGGATACAGGTTTCATTTGTAGAGTATGAAAAACGGCATGGTAAAAGTTCAATGCCTTATAAAGAAGCTATTCGGGAAGCTGTTCAGGGCATGCCCGGTACCAGCGTAGAAGTAGCGCAGGAAGATGGAGGTCCACCCACTGAGCCTCCCGTAAATATTGAAGTGGCCGGAGATAATTTTGAAAGTATTGCCTCTGTTGCTTCACAACTTTATAATTATTTAGATACAAACCGTGTGGCAGGTGTGGAAAACCTGCAACCCGATGTTGACCTGAACAATCCTGAAATTACCATCAATGTTGACAGGGAAAAAGCAATGATAGAAGGCGTAACTACCGGGCAAATAGGAACAGAAATACGAACAGCCGTATTTGGCAAGGAAGTCAGCTCAATAAAAGATGGGGAAGATGAATATAAGATACAGGTAAGATATAATGACCTTGCCCGAAACAATATTTCTGACCTGCTGAATATGAGGATCACCTTTATGGATATGAATACGCTGCAGGTGAAATCACTACCTGTGAGTGCAGTAGCCAGCGTAGACTATACTAACACTACCGGTGGTGTAAAACGAAAAAATGTAAAACGAACGATACAATTACAAAGCAATGTACTGGACCCTACCATGGTGGGTCCCATCAATTCGGCCCTGCAAATAAAAATTGATGATTTTAAAAATCTGGTTAAAATACCACCTGATGTCTCCATTAAACTAAGCGGGCAAAGCGAACAGGAGTTGGAAACCCAGAAATTTTTGGGTACGGCCCTAATAATTGCTTTAGGAATTATCTTCCTGATACTGGTGTTACAATTCAACAGCATGAGTAAACCCTTCATCGTGATCACAGAAATCTTTTTCTCGGTCATTGGAGTTCTGTTAGGTTATGCCATTACCGGGATGACAATAGCCACGATCATGCTGGGAGTGGGTGTTGTTGGCCTGGCCGGAATAGTAATTAAAAACGGAATTCTTTTGCTGGAGTTTACCGATGAACTCCGGGGCAGGGGAATGCGTACACGGGAGGCCGCGATACAAGCAGGAAAGATCAGGATCATACCGGTATTGTTGACCGCTGTAGCAACAATTTTGGGTTTACTACCATTAGCTGTTGGCTTCAATATAGATTTTGCAGGAATGTTTCAGCATTTGCGACCCAATATATTTTTTGGAGGCGATAGCGTGGTCTTTTGGGGTCCCTTAAGCTGGACTATTATATTCGGGCTTATATTTTCCTTCTTTCTAACTCTTGTCATGGTGCCCAGTATGTACCTGATTGCAGAAAGGCTTAGAAGACCCATGGAAAGATTTTATGGTACCCGATTTATTGCCTTGCTGGGATTTACCGGACCCTTTTTCTTCATTTTTGTTGGCATCATGTACATGGTTCGCCGGATCCAGGGTAAAAAGGTATGGCTGGGAAAATTGAATCCCGAAGTAAAAATGGCATAAGGAAAAATAAATTTTCATTTACCTTCTAAAAATGAGGAGGTTAGGGTTAAAGCGGATTAGAACGTTTATTTTGATCAGGAAATTAAACCTGAGGTTAGGCCTATTAAAATAAAAAAAATATTTTTCCCTTTTTAAGCAGCATACTTATTTTGTTGGTTGTCTCTCTTAAGTCGATACCCTTATTTATAAGGTTTACGGTGAACTGCTTTGTCGTCTTAATTTGTTGGTTTTGTATCCGCCTCACTAACTGCTTAGCGGAAAAAAATGTCCCGATTTTTTCGGGACATTTTTTATTTAATTTTTTTAAGGATTTTGATACATTCAGGACTTTCTCTATTTATATGGTGCAGGAGGCTCAAAAGGTAATGGAAGAAAAATTTAAATAGTAGGATGCCTATGCTTTAATAAAGCAAAAAATCATTTGGTAACGACAAAAGAAAATAATCGAATTAGCTAACCCCTTTTTCCTTCATAACCCTATTCAGCCAGCGCAACATCATAAAACACATCAATGCTGCTATCATTAATAATCCAAAATTCAGCCAGAAAAATCCTGCTTTGTGGTCATAGTTATCCCACATGGTGGAAAGTACGCCGGATAATTTATTTCCAATGGAGGTGGCAAGAAACCAACCTCCCATCATTAAAGATGTAATTCGAACTGGACTTAATTTAGAGACAAGGGATAACCCCATCGGGCTTAACAAAAGTTCACCTATTGTAATTACTCCGTAGCTGCCCACCAGCCATAGTACACTTGCTTTACTCGTTCCATTATTACTTGCATACACTGCTCCAACCATTACCAGGGAGGATAAGGCAGATATTAACAGGCCAAAGGCGATCTTAGTCGCGGTCGATGGCTCTTTATTTCGCCTTCGCATCCAGGTAAAAAAAGCAACAATAAGTGGAGTTAACAGAATTACCCAGCCGGGATTTATAGACTGGCTAAGGTTAGTAGCCCATAAACTTACTTGTTCTCCCCCGGCGGGTTTTTTTTCTTCAGAGATATTTTTGAAATAATAAGGGTAATTCCATTCCTTTATAACCTTATCTCCATCTTTCTGCAAACGAAATTGTTCATCATATTTTGCAACGGAATCAAGCTGGTAAGTAATGCGCTGGGAAAAATTCAACTGATCAAATAACTTTTCTGTTGTTCCGGTAACTTCCCTGTCAGTGTATCGGTCGGCCCAGGTATTAAGTGCAGATCCATTTTGCTTAAATACGGCCCAAAACATAACAACTACAGCAAAAATAGCAAGCAGTGCGGCAATGGGTCTTTTTTCATCTGGTTTTGCCCTGACATAAAGCGATGTGTAAAAATATATTACCGGAATGCAGGCAAATATAAAAGCATCAGTAGAATCAGAACCAGCCAGAGAGCCTGGTATCAGCCATCCTGCTATTCCGGCAATAATGGATGGAACCAGGATGGTTAATATGATCCGGTTCATCGGCATATCATTTTCACTTACTCCCTTTTTTAAGTCGTATGCCCTATAATGTTTTGTACCTACAAGAAAAATAGTAACGCCTAAGAACATCCCAATACCAGCTGCCAGAAAAGCTGCTCCCCAACCATAAATAATATATAACGCCGCGCCAAAAAAATTACAAATGAAGGCGCCGATGTTGATGCCCATATAAAATATATTATATCCGTCATCCTTTTGTTTTACATATTGCGGAGTAGAATATACGTTTCCCAACAATGTAGAAATATTAGGTTTAAAAAATCCATTGCCGATAATAACCATGGTCATAGAAACGTAGAGCATCGCCAGGTTATGAACGGCCATCAGGCAATACCCTATTCCCATCATTAATCCGCCCATGATTATTGATTTCCGGTAACCTAAATAACGGTCGGCCAGTAAACCTCCCAGGAACGGAGTTAAGAATACAAGGGCTATGAAGGTTCCATACAGATCGGCTGATTCAGCCTCTGTCATAGCATATCCTTGTTTTACATCTTTCAGGTAAAGAGTAAAAATGCCGATCATCAGGTAGTAGCCAAAACGCTCCCACATTTCAGAAAAAAATAAAAAGGGCAGAGCTGCAGGATGTTTTTTCCACATAACGGAATGTTTGATGAAAGATAAAAAATATAAAAGCAGTGAAAGTAAAAAGGTGACCTGTGTGGCCACCTTTAAAAAAAGAATAAAATATTATGCGGAGCCGGTCTTTTCTTTTACAATTTCATTTAGTGATTTAAGCCTTGAAAAAATTAAAATGCCCCCAATGAAAGCTGCAACTACTAAAATCAGGAAGAATATTTTCTTGTCAGTAAAATCATCCCAGAATCCTGTCATCACCCCGGCCACTTTACCGCCAATAGATGTGGATAGAAACCATCCACCCATCATCAAGGCTGTTAACCTGGCTGGGGCAAGCTTGGAAACAAAGGATAAACCAATTGGGCTTAAAAATATTTCACTTATTGTAAAAACAAAATAGGTACCCCACAACCAAATGGGGGAAGCTTTGTGTGTATAAATAGACGGAACGGATAATATAGCAAAGACCATAACAAGAGCTGATAGTCCTGAAATGAACATGGCCATTCCAAATTTTGCTGCTGTGGTAGGTTCCTTGCCTTTTCTTCTCAGGTAATCGAATATGGGCACAAAGATCAGCGTAAGTAAAACTATGAATAAAGGATTGATGGATTGAAAAAGTTCGGTATTTGTAAGTTTTACATTTTGTCCTCCTGGCCATTCATCTTTCGGTACATTATTAAAATAGGGATTGGGGCCCATTACCATCACCGGACTACCGTTTTCATCTTTTACATCAACAAAATATTCATCTACTTTATTAACCAGCCTGGGAGTATCATTAACTTCCTGCAACGGGTATAATTTCCCGGTTATTTTTGCTGTTATAGGGGAGGCCACACGGTCAGTATGTTTTTCTGCCCATAAGGTTAAGCCGGTTGCATTCTGATTATAAATGGTCCAGAAAGCAATAGCAATGGCAAAAATGAAAAGTAGCGAGCCAATTCCTTTTTTATCCTGGCCTTTTGCTTTTACCCACAATGAAATGTAGAAAGCAATAATAGGTAAACATGCAAATATAAACGCATCGTTTGCCTGCGTACCCATCACAGAACTGCCGAAAATTTTTATGGGAAGAAACCAACCTATTGCGGCAGCAATCATGGCGGGTACAAAAACAAATCCGAGGATTTGCCCTATCGACATATCCTCTTTTTGAGCAGGCTTTTTTATATCACCAATTCTTACAGCTTTTAAGTTTGCACCCAGGTAAATCATTCCAATGATCAACCCAATGCCGGCAGCGGCAAAAGCCCAACCCCATCCATACACATTCCGAAGGTAAGCTGCCACGAAATTGCAAACGAAGGCCCCGATATTAATGCCCATATAAAAAATATTATATGCATTATCTTTTAATGGTTTCAGGTCTTCACGATTATAAATATTTCCAAGTAAGGTTGAAATATTTGGTTTGAAGAAACCATTACCCAGAATTATAAGTGATAAGGAAATGAACATGGCCGTATTGCCCGGAAACGACAGGCCTATATATCCTGCGGCCATTAAACTACCCCCTAAAAAAATTGATTTAATATATCCCAGGTACCTGTCAGCTATCAGTCCACCAATAAAAGGGGTCAGGTAAACCAGCGCAATAAAACTTCCTACTATATCCGCACCCACTCTTTCGTCAAACCCTTTACCTCCTGTTTTACTATCTATCATATATAGAAACAGTATACCTACCATCAGATAATAAGCAAACCGTTCCCACATTTCTGTAAAGAAAAGTACATATAATGCTTTAGGATGTTTGCCTGTTTTTATGGCTTGGCTCATACAATCATTTTTTTGGTAAACGCAGAATACTTAACCAGTAAATAGCGACCAAAATACAGAAATTTAACCACTCACAAAGTTTTCAGATTATCTTTAATAAACGTAGCGATATTCGCAAAAAAGAAAAAATGTAAATCTTTTCACAAGCTTGCGGACTAAATATTAATGTAGTATTTTTTAGAAGTTGATAGTAGCATTTAAAACTGTAAGCAGAAAAACCATTCTTCAATGCGTATCTTATTATTAGGCTCTGGTGGCAGGGAACATGCTCTTGCCTGGAAACTTGCACAAAGTGTTTGGACCAACCCACTCTTTATTGCCCCGGGAAACCCTGGTACTGCTGAATATGGTGAGAATGTGAACATTGATATTTCCAATTTTGAGGAGATAGCGAAATTCAGCCTTTACGAGAAAATAGATGTACTCATAGTAGGACCCGAAGAACCATTGGTTAACGGGTTATATGACTATTTTAAGTTGAGGGAAGATCTTCAGCACATTCATTTTATCGGGCCTTCCAGGCAAGGAGCACAATTGGAAGGAAGTAAAGCTTTTGCAAAAGCTTTTATGCGCCGACATAATATTCCTACTGCACAGTACAGGGAATTCACATTGGAAAATTACCAGGAGGGTTTAGAATACCTCGGGACGCATACATTACCTGTGGTTTTGAAAGCTGATGGATTAGCAGCAGGGAAGGGAGTTGTAATTTGCCAGACGCACATTGAGGCAGTGGCCGAATTTGAATTAATGATCCAGAGAGCAAAATTTGGAGACGCCAGTAAAAAAGTGGTGGTTGAAGATTTTCTGACAGGTATTGAATTAAGCGTTTTCGTTTTAACCGATGGAAAAAATTATTTGCTTTTACCTGAAGCAAAAGATTATAAAAGGATTGGCCAGGGTGACAAAGGATTGATGACAGGAGGAATGGGTGCTGTTAGTCCGGTGCCATTTGCAACCCCTGATTTCATGCGTAAAATAGAAGAAAAGATCATCAAACCAACAGTGGATGGTTTATATAAAGAAGGGATTGAGTATACAGGATTTATATTTTTTGGTTTGATCAAGGTGAATGAGGATCCCTATGTAATAGAATACAATTGCCGGCTGGGAGATCCCGAAACTGAAGTAGTGATACCAAGGTTGGAAACTGATCTGGTGGGTCTTTGTGTGGCAGCGAGCAACAAGGAATTACACATGGCTACTATCCGTGTTGACAAAAGAGCTACCGCAACCATCATGGCGGTCAGTGGAGGATATCCTGGTTTTTTTGAAAAAGACTTTGAAATAAAGGGATTGAAGGGAAAATATGGAAAGCAATCTTTCATATTCCAGGCTGGCACAAAAGTGAAAGAAGGGAAAATAGTTACTAATGGCGGCCGGGTTTGTTGTGTTACTTCCTATGGGGCTAACATAGAAGAATCCGTAAATACTTCTCTTGACATACTGGACCATATCGATTTTGAGAATATGTATTTCCGGAATGATATAGGTTATGAATTCATTTCACAGGATGCTCCGCCTTTACAATCAGACAAACACAGTTAGCTTAACCGGGGAAAGAGAACTTGTAGTTTTGCGCAAACATTTCCTATGCCAGATATTCACTATCACGATTACCTTCAATTGGACCGGATTCTTAATGCTCAATTTCCGGAAAGCAATAAAAAGTCATTTCCTGCACATGATGAAATGTTGTTCATCGTTATTCACCAGGCCTATGAATTATGGTTTAAACAGTTGCACTACGAAGTAGATTCCGTAATAAATATTTTAGCCAAACCATCCCTCAATGACAATTCACCGGAATTACAAACTGTTGTACAGAGGCTTAGCAGGTGTGTGACCATTTTGCGGGTATTGGTACACCAGATAGAAATTATGGAGACAATGACTCCAATGGATTTTCTCGACTTCCGGGATATGCTTCGTCCCGCCTCAGGTTTTCAAAGCTGGCAGTTCAAAGAACTTGAAGCCAAATTGGGTTTGAAGTTTGAACAAAGGCATGGCAAGGATTATTATACCTCTCAATTGAAAAGCGAACATATAAACGTTATCAAAAAAGCTGAACTGAATAAATCTTTGCTTCAATTGTTGAATAGCTGGTTGGAAAGAATGCCCTTTTTTGATGAAGATAAAAACTGGGGAAACTTTTCCTCGCCTAAGAATAGCCAAGAAGGTATTCATCCCTTTTGGTCAGCATACAAGTATCAATATACTCAAAGCCTGGCGGACGTGGAACAGGATAATCTTCAGTTTTTTGATTCCATCCTGGGTACAAATGAGCAATTAAAAAAGAATAACTCAAAACTTGAAAGCTTGGAGCCTGCGCTGGATGATAGTCATTATTCTCTTTCACTCAAGGCCAACCGGGCAGCTTTATTTATTATGCTTTACCGGGGATATCCAATGCTTCAATTACCTTTTCAATTATTAAACAGCCTTTTGGAAATAGACGAGCAACTCAGTTCCTGGCGATACCGGCATATGAATATGGTACACCGGATGATAGGAACCCGGATTGGTACGGGCGGAAGCACCGGAAAGGACTATTTAAAGGCAGCTGCAGACAAGCACTATATCTTTCGGGATATAGCCCGCTTAACCAGTTTATTAATTGAAAGAAAAAAATTACCTGTCCTACCTTCCGAGGTGGAGACCAGGCTGGGATTTGTGGCCGGTCATTAATTTTCCACCGAAATGAAAAAGAAAAAAAAAGGGTGAATCTTTTTAAAGAATCACCACTTCTCTGCTGATAAATCGAATTTATATATTAGAAAGTGTAACGGATTCCCAAACCACCCCAACTGCCCGAAAAACCATGGCCGTCGGCAAATTCAAAAGAGGGCTGCCAGTCAAGAGACAAGTTGATAGGCGCCCTGTGAAATTTATAGTCCAGTCCTAATACTCCATCTATTCCAAAACTTGCATGACTATCGTGGGCATGATTCTCATTATGATGATTGTGGTGATTGTTGTATGTTCCTACATGCACACCTGGTCCGATATACCATCTGAGACCCGGAGCACCGGAAATGGGATTGTGAATTTCATATAGCCCGGTAAGGCGAAAACCGTTCTTCCAGAAATACCCAATAAATTCACCAGCATCCTTGGAATTAAAAAAATGCTTTAATGAAATACCTCCTCCATCCCATACTTTCACACCAAGTGCGGTTTTATAAGAAGTACTATTAGCACTGCGGCTTTGAGCCTCCAGTACGCTGGAAGAAAGTAAAATGAAAGATGCAATTAAAATAAGTCTCATAATTTGATTTTGCACATAGCATTTTTCCGCTATACATAATAAGGATGCTATTTTTGTGCCAGAATAATATAGTCCTAAATGTAAAGTGAACTAAAACCGGAACATAAATATTGAAAAGAAATTTGAGTAAATGATAATAGAAACAATGCAAAGGCGTTAATACACTGGTGCCGAACGTATAATAATAAAACTAATGAGTGAGATTCAGTACAATGATTGGTAGATTATAAACTCTGCTCCAAAGATTCCGGTTAGTTTTAGCCTCCTTGAGTTCACTTTTTTAATTCGAATTATTCCTTCAACTTTGCACACATTTAATCCAATAATATAGAATGGGACTTTTTAACTGGTTTACACAAGAAATAGCAATGGATTTGGGTACTGCGAATACTCTTATTATACATAATGATGAAGTGGTAGTTAATGAACCGAGTATAATAGCACTGAACAGGAATAACCCGAAAGAAGTGCTTGCCGTGGGAAAAAGAGCTTTAATGATGCATGAAAAAACGCATGAAAGCATTCGCACGGTGCGGCCCCTTAAGGATGGTGTAATCGCTGATTTTAATGCAGCTGAATTGATGATAAGGGAGTTGATAAAACTGGTTTATCCAAAAAAACCCTTATTTCCCCCTAGCTGGAGAATGATGATTTGCATTCCTTCCTCCATTACCGAGGTAGAAAAAAGAGCAGTCCGGGATAGTGCTGAGCAAGCCGGCGCTAAGGAAGTTTACCTTTTGCACGAACCTATGGCTGCCGCTTTGGGTATCGGGATCGATGTGGAAGAACCTGTCGGGAATATGATCATAGATATTGGCGGGGGAACTACAGGAATAACCGTTATTGCGCTTGCTGGCATCGTATGTGATCAGTCAATTCGAATTGCCGGCGACGAGTTTACCGCTGATATTATGGAGGCTCTCCGCCGGTACCATAGTTTATTGATTGGGGAGCGAACAGCGGAGCAAATAAAAATACAGGTGGGATCAGCAATGAAGGATCTTGATAATCCGCCAGACGATATTCCTGTTAATGGCCGTGACTTGGTTACGGGTATTCCAAAGCAAATCATGGTCAGCTACCAGGAAATAGCAGAAGCATTGGACAAGAGCATTTTTAAAATTGAAGAAGCAATTCTGAAGGCGTTGGAGCAAACACCTCCTGAACTGGCTGGTGATATATATCGTCGCGGATTATACCTTACGGGAGGCGGTGCATTGTTAAGAGGCCTTGACAAAAGATTAAGCCAAAAAATAAAACTTCCTGTTCATGTTGCCGACGATCCGCTCAAAAGTGTGGTTCGTGGTACGGGTATTGCATTAAAGCATTACGACAAATATCCCTTTGTAATGAGATAGGCTAACAGGCTTACGAAATAAAAAATACGAAGTACGAAAGTAGTTATTCCTGTTTCGTATATCTAATTTCAAACTTGCTACGTTGCGTAATATATTTCTCTTCATTCGCCGATTTTTTATCTTTTTTGTTTTCCTGTTACTGCAGGCGGTTGCGCTTTGGTTCTTGTTTACTTACAATCGTTTTCACAGAGCGCAGGGTTTAGGTATTGCCAGTGAAGCTACAGGTTGGTTCAATTCAAGATATAATACGGTGGAAGACTTTTTCAGAATGAAAGAGGAAAACCGGCGGTTATTAAGAATGAATGATTCATTAATTAATCTGCTTCCTTCAAATTTTATTAAGAATGATACGGCGGTAGAATATGTAAAAGATTCTGTCCCTTATGATACACTGGGTCATTACCGCCATTATGCCTGGAGAGTGGCGCAGGTAATGTATAGTACGGTGAACTCTCAAAAGAACTTTGTACAACTTAACAGAGGTTCAAACCACGGAATTAAGGATAATATGGGGGTTTTCAGTTCCGACGGCGGTTTGGTAGGCCAGGTGGTGAATGTAAGCCCCAACTTTAGCCAGGTAATGAGTTTGCTTCATGTACAAAACCGGGTAAATGTGCAGGTAAAAAGATTTAAAAATTCCGGCACCCTGTCCTGGGATGGTAAGGACCCACGTTTTCTAACCTTAAGTAGCATTCCCAAAAGCGATTCCTTAATAATTGGTGATACCATTGTTACAGGTAACTACTCCATTAGCTTTCCACCTGGCCACCTGGTGGGAACAGTAGCCGAAATAATTCCCGACCCGTCTACTAACTTTTATGTATTAAGGATAAAAACAACAGCGAATTTTCAGGATTTGCAACAAGTGATGATCGTGGAAAATATCCAATACATCGACCAGGAGGAATTAATGGAAGAAACCAAAAAGAAAATCGAGGATCCTAAAAAAAACAGGCTTTGAATTTACTTCTGAAAAATATTATCCGCTTTGGAATGTTTATTCTTTTTCAGGTTTATATATTGAATAAGATCCCGCACCTGCACCAACTAATTACCCCCTATATTTATTATTTATTTTTACTGTGGTTGCCCTTTAGTATTCCCAGGATCGGATTACTTTTTATGGGTTTGGTGACCGGTCTGACACTTGATTTTTTTACTATGACGCCTGGTCTTCATGCTGCTGCATGTATATTAATGGCCTATTTGCGCCCTTTTGTTATTAATATCCTCACACCCAAAGATCCATCTGAATTTAATTACCGGGAACCTTCTCCCAGGGCTATGGGTTGGACTCCCTATCTCGTTTATGTATTGGTGCTAACATTATTTCATCATGGCTACCTGACATTTTTGGAATGGCTTTCTTTTGGAACCTTTCTTCAGTTTCTTTTTAAAGTGCTTGCCACCACAGGTATAAGCATGCTACTTATTATTACTACGGAATTATTATTTCCCCGGCGAATGAAATTTCGGACTAATACCGCATAGATCTGCTCTTATTTTCATAAAATTCAGCACGCAACTAAAAGTTTTCTTAAAAGAAAAATATAATCAGGCAAACATTTGGAATACGGAAATTGTAGATCGAAATTTGTATTTCTTTTATCTATGATATCTCATTTTTATTTCGTTCAGCCACCATGTCTGTGTTCAACCAATCAAGAAGCCGTATCATTCGCCTGATATTCCTCGTTTCCTTCGTAATTATCATTGCGCAATTATTCAATTTGCAGGTTGTTTCCGGCAAGTACAGCCAACTGGCTATGGACAATGCCGTGTTCCCAAAAATAGTTTACCCGGAAAGAGGGATAATATATGATCGCAAAGGGAAAGCTATTTTGAATAATGCCATTATGTTTGATTTAATGGTGACGCCTGCCGAGCTAAAAAACTTTGACACCCTTTCTTTTTGCCGTTTGATGGAAATTGACACGGCAGAATTCCGTAAGAGAATAAGGGATGCGATTTATAAAAACACAGCAGTGCGCCCCTCATCCTTTCAGGACTTGCTTAAGCCACAGATGCAGGCCAGGTTTGAAGAGAATAGCTGGCGATTTCCCGGATTTGCATTGGTAGAACGACCTATCCGGTTGTATCCTTTTAATGCCGCTGCTCAAATGCTCGGATATATTAGCGAGGTTTCTCCTGCCGATATAGAGCGGTCTGGCAATTTTTACCGTATGGGAGATTATATCGGCAAAAACGGGCTGGAGGCTACGTATGAAAGTGTATTAATGGGTCAGCGGGGGGTTCAGCATTTGATAAAAGACAACCATAACAGGTTGGTTGGAAGCTATGAAAATGGAATATTCGATACTTCAGCTATTGCGGGCCGCGGTCTTCGCACTTATTTGGATATAGAACTTCAGGAATTGGCTGAAAAAATGATGTCAAACAAGGTAGGAGCTGTAGTAGCCATTGAACCAAAAACGGGTGGTATTCTGGCAATGGCTTCAGGCCCCGTGTTCAATCCCAATGACCTCACCGGGCCGGATAAGAATAAAAATTATTCACGACTTGTGTTAGATGTGGCCGGTCCTTTATTAAACAGGGCTATAAAGGGGCGGTATGAACCTGGTTCTACCTTTAAGCCATTGGGCGCATTGATCGCATTAGATGAAGGAATAATAACACCTTCTTTTGGGTATTCATGTTTTGGCAGGTACACCGCTTGTGGCAGTGGAAAGCCGGCTTGTACTCACTCCGGCGGCGGACACGCCGCCAACTTGCGACTGGCAATAGCTAACTCTTGCAACTCTTATTTTACCCACTTATACAGAATGGCGGCAGATAATCCTAAATATGGGGGCGTGAGGAATGGATATATGAAATGGAAAGAGTATTTAAACGCTTTTGGATTGGGCACCAAGCTGGGCGTGGATTTACCAAGCGAGGACCGGGGCTATATTCCCGATACTTCAGTTTACAATAAAGAATACCGGGGAAGCTGGAGTTCTTGTACCAACCTTACCCTGGGAATTGGCCAGGATAAAATGGGAGCTACACCGCTCCAGCTTGCTAATGTCATGTGTATTATAGCAAATAAGGGATATTATTATACGCCTCATTTTGTTAGAAAAATTGAAGGAGAAACTGAACAAGATACTGCTCTCATGAATCCATACCGGGTAAAGCATGAAGTGCTGACACATATTTCCGATGATATGTACAATGCAGTAATTGATGGTATGGAAGATGTAGTAACCTATGGTACAGCACGCAGGGTTGCTATACCAAATATTAAAGTATGTGCCAAAACAGGAACAGCAGAAAAGTATGCTTACCTGGACGGGCAAAGAATTAAACTGGATGACAATGCGATGTTTGTTGCCTTTGCACCCAAGGATGATCCAAAAATTGCAATTGCAGTGGTTGTAGAAAATGCAGGATTTGGAGGAACATGGGGTGGCCCTATAGCCAGAATTTTGTTGGAAAAGTATTTAAATGACACCATATCCAAAGCCAGTCAGGCTGAATTTGAAATTTATTCAACGACTAATAAAATGCCTAAGCATTTAAAAAGGTTACAGTATAAAGAAGATTCAATTCGTGCCCGTAAATGGTTTGAAATGACGAAGGATAGTAGTTATATCAACAAGTACACGATGGTTCAACCCATTAAAAAACCAGCTAACGAGGAAAAAAATTCTCCGGACAATAGCCAGCCTCTGCTATTGGCCATATTAAAGAATGAAAAATATTATAAACAGCGACTCTACTTTCCCTTCCCTTCATGAACCAGAGTAATCACCCAATATCAAAAGGAATTGACTGGAGCCTTGTGTGGATGTACTTTTTGCTGGTAGCAATTGGTATTATGGCCATTTTCGGAGCTACATATGTGGAGGGTGATACCATTTTGCAAGGCTTCCTTGGTTTTAAAACAGATTATAGTAAACAGTTTTATTTTTTTATAATAGCACTGGGAATTGGATTGCTTATAATGCTTACGGATAGTAAATTTTTTCCGGCCACTTCCAATATTTGGTATGTTGCTGGAATCATACTCCTCTTACTCGTTTTCCCTTTCCATAGTAAAGTAAAAGGCACTGAGTCAATTATCCGTTTAGGAGGATTCCAGTTTCAACCGGCGGAGTTTTGTAAAATTTGTGTGGCTCTTGCATTAGCTAAATATTTATCAAGACCGGAAACAGACTTTAGTAAAACCAGATCGCAACTTATTGCTGCGGGGATTGCCCTCCTGCCAGCCGCATTGACCATTTTGCAGAAAGAAACAGGGCTGGCTCTTGTCTTTTTTGCTTTCTTCCTGGTTATGTACCGGGAAGGTTTGCCCTCTGCAATATTGATCATTGGATTTGCCGGGGCAGCGCTGGTAGTGGCAACCTTACTGGTAGAAAAAAACACACTGGCAATCATACTTTCAGGAATTGCCTTATTAGTTATTTTTCTGTTACGAAGCCAGGTTAAAAGAGACAAATCTGTATTGGTAAAAATTATTATGGTTTGGGTTCTGTGTGTTGCTATTCAAAGATTCGGTGTGCCGTTCATTTTTAAGGATTTACTCGCCAAGCACCAGGTAGAAAGAATTTACAGTACTATTGGCCGTGATGTTCCCGTGGAATATATGAAAGGTGATGTGGCCGCTGTACAGCCGGGAAAAAAAGTCATTAATACTGCGGATTATAACGTTAAACAATCCAAGATAGCCATTGGTAGTGGCGGTCTGGCTGGTAAAGGGTTATTAAAGGGCACGCAAACCAGGTATGGTTTTGTTCCTGAACAGCGAACCGATTTTATTTTTGACACTATCGGGGAAGGATTTGGTTTTATTGGAAGCTTTGTCTTAATGAGTATTTACCTTTTATTATTATTTCGTATAATAACTGTGGCGGAAAGACAAAGAAGTGTATTTAGCCGCTGTTATGCCTACGGAGTAGCGGCGGTATTCTTCTTCCATATTGGAATTAATGTTGCCATGACGATTGGCCTGGCTCCAGTTATAGGTATCCCACTTCCCTTTATTAGTTACGGAGGTACTTCTTTACTCACCTTTACAATTCTGCTTTTCATTTTAATAAGATTAGATGCAGACAGGCAAATGGTTTTACGATAACGACCTTCCTGATTAGTTTATTAGCCTACATTTACCACGCTTAATTTATTGATCAAATTATACTAAAATTTCTCCGCCCGCCGGATCAGGAGTATGAACATTATACCACTATCAGAAGGTACATTCACCATAGATAAGACCAAGCTTTTTGTTCCCATTGATATAAATGCCGAAGACTTTCAAGCCAGAGCTCCTGGCAGTTTGTTAGTAGAAATTCAGCCCTTTGTTATTACAACGTCCAGGGATATTTTATTGCTGGATACGGGTCTTGGTTTTTCGGATAATGAAGGAGAATTGCAAATCCATAAAAATCTTGACGCGGCGGGTATTCATGTTTCCGATATTACAAAAGTATTGCTGACCCATTTGCACAAAGACCATGCAGGTGCTGTTACTGATCAAAGAGATCGAAGCATACTCAATTTTCCACAAGCCACCTATTATATACAGCAACGGGAATTTGATTACGCTTTTGAAATAGGTACTCCCTCATATCTAACAGAAGAATTGAAAGCTTTGAAAGACTCAGAAAAAGTGGTATGGCTTAGCGATAATGAAGGTTGGATTGATGACTACATACATTATTTAGTTACAGGGGCACATTCTCCGCTGCACCAGGTATTCTGGATAAGAGATGATGAAAAAATAATCTTTTTTGGGGGAGATGATGCGCCGCAACTCCAACAAATGAAGCACCGGTTTTCAGCCAAATATGACCACGACGGTAAAAAGGCCATGGAACTCAGAAGAGAGTGGTGGACGAAAGGGGAAGAGGAAAAGTGGACTTTTTTATTTTATCACGATGTAAAAAATCCGGTTTTTGCTTTTTGACAATTAGAATCCCAAGTTACAAAAGGTTAGTTGACAAGGATCACATTTAGCGGCCGTTTCAATGGCCTGTCACCCATTCTATCTCTTCGGATACTTTGTAATTCCCTGATAAAGTTTTCCTGGTGGTTAAAAACGTTATTACCTTTCTTATCACCGATGATTTCACGAAACTGGCTTCTGTACCGGAGGCGCAGATCAATGACTTTTTGCTGTAAAACAAGTTTATCGCCTTTGTTATCTTTTATAGTCTGTCGCCATTCTTTAAAATATCGTAAAAAGACCGGACTAAATTTTTTTGCATCATCATCTGAAAGATTCAATCTTTTTTGAATGTATTCATTCATTTTATCCCGGATCTTTTCATTGCCATCATTGTCGTCGTCATCCTGGGCAAAAAGGCAGGCGCTGCTTACAAATAATAAACTGAGTATGAGTAAAAGTTTTTTCATATTTAATTTAATATTGGATCATCGCTTGAATCGGATTCCCCTAAGCCTGTTTCATTTAAAAACTCCTGGATCTCTTTATCAGAAACATCTTTCAATAAATTACTGATTTCATCCTTCGCTTCTATTTTCACCAAATCTGTCGATTCTGTGTTGGTTGATTTTACAAATTGATCAATATCATCGGTGCTAACTTTTTTCAGGTTCTTTTTTACCCAGGCATAAGATTTTTCTGCAGGGTCGATCTCATTTTTATTCAAATTCAAAAATCCGATGGTGGAAACAAACCCTATAACCAGGGCAGCGGCGGCATACCTAAACCATTTACGGTGAGTTATGGAAACAACTTTTGCTTTTGATTTATCGGCAGTACTTAGTACCGGATGTAATTTTTCAAAATAGCCCTCCGGAACGGTAAAGGGTTTCTTTATTTTTAAGGTGCTTAATATGGGCGACAAATCTTCTATCTCCTCTTGTGCAGATTGATTTTTATTTGCACCCGTAATATTTTTTATATCTTTTTGAAGCAAATCAAAATAAGATGCCGGGACAGAATAGGGTGTCTTATTTGATATAGAACTCAGCAATGGAGAAAGGCCGGCCAGTTCTTCTTTGGGCTTTCCGGATTCAATAGCTGTAATTCTCCTTAAAATTTCAGCTGACAACCCCTCAAAATAACCAACGGGAGTGCGGTAGGGGTTTTCAAATCCCGTATCAACTAAAGAGCTTTTCAACTCCTTTAATTCTTTTAATATGGTTTCTTTTTTGTGCATTTATTCAGTGATAAGACATCAATCGCTCCCTGAAGTTTAATTATTTTTTATATAATCTTCAATTTTTTTGACGGCGTGGTGATAGCTGGCTTTTAATGCCCCTTCACTGGTGTCCAAAACCCGGCTCATTTCTTCATATGGCATTTCATCATAATATCGCAGTTGGAAAACAATTCTTTGTTTTTCAGGCAATTGCTGTATACCCAACTGTAATTTCCATTCCAATTTATTAGCGTCAAAGTGCTGATCAGCCTTTATTTTTTCAATAAGGCCACTTTCGTCGTCGTTCAGGCTGATAGAGGCTCTTTTTTTCTGCTGTTCAAGGAAGGTCAGGCATTCATTCGTAGCAATACGGTAAAGCCAGGTATAGAGCTGACTATCCTGCCTGAAATTTTCAAGACCTTTCCAGACTCTTATAAATACATTCTGAAGCACATCATTGGCATCTTCGTGATCTACTACCATTCTTCGGATATGCCAATAAAGTTTTTCCTGGTATTTCTTAATGATAATTGTATAAGCCTTTTCCCTGGTAGCAGGATCATTAAACAGGATCAATAATTCGGTATCATTCATTAGGATTTGTGACATGTAGTTGACGTTGACTATAATTACACAGGAATGGAAAAATTTTTCAAAAACATAGTAAAGCTAATATAGAAAAACACATTTACTTATTACAAATGTTTTATGGCGCAGTGAATATAACCTGCCAGAAAGTATTTAAAATTGGATGATTTTTAAGAACCCTGATCACCCGGGAACAACCCTTTGGTTTACAATTACGAAGGTCATAAAATCAGGGAATAAAATAAATCGGATTAATTTCATTTGAGCCTTGTGAACGATTCTGTTATTTTCTTTTCATCACTCGTTCAGCGGCGGCCACAATATCGGGGATATCCAGCCCATATTTTTTCAGGAGGTCCGTTGGTTTACCGCTTTCCCCAAAAGTGTCTTTAGTACCTACATATTCTATTGGAACGGGCAGGTTCCTGGCTGCACATTGGGCGATAGCATCACCCAGACCACCAATTATATTATGTTCCTCTGCAGTAACAGCACATTTTGTCTTTTGTAAAGAACGGATCACCGCTTCTTCATCCAAAGGTTTTACCGTATGCATATTGATCACCTCTACACTTAAACCTTTTTCCTGTAATATAGCCCCGGCCTGTATTGCCAGCCAAACTAAATGGCCGCATGCAAAAATGCTTACATCCGTACCTTCAGAAAAAACTTGCGCCTTTCCTATTTTAAAGTCTTCTTCTTTGGTAAAAATAGGCCAAACGGGTCGGCCAAATCTTAAATAGACAGGCCCCTCATATTCAGCAATGGCCAGGGTTGCAGCTTTGGTTTGAGCATAGTCGCAGGGGACAATAACCGTCATGCCAGGCAACATTTTCATCATACCGATGTCTTCCAGTATTTGGTGTGTAGCTCCATCTTCCCCCAGTGTAAGGCCGGCATGGGAGGCACAAATTTTTACATTTTTACCACTATAGGCAACAGATTGCCTGATCTGGTCATAAACACGGCCAGTTGAAAAGTTTGCAAAAGTGGTAGTGTATGGAATTTTTCCCCCTATAGTTAATCCTGCTCCTATCCCGATCATATTAGCTTCGGCTATCCCGCATTGAATAAACCGCTGCGGAAATTCTTTTATAAACTGATTTAGTTTTAAAGAACCCGCCAGGTCGGCAGTAAGGGCTACAATATTTGAATTTTTTCTGGCTGCTTCTACAATTCCATCCCCAAATCCACTTCGGGTATCCTTATTTCCAGTTGATTGAATTTCTTTTAATAACATAGTTTGAAATTAGAAGGGCAAAAGTAAGGTTCAATGTTCAATAGTTTGGGATAATTGATGTTCGACATCTAAAATGGCTGGCTTAATTTAATTCTTTGGGTTTACCGTTAAAAATGGTGTCGTCTGCCTTTAGCCTTTGTTCCCAATCCCACGCCGTTATCATCATTTGATCCATTGAAAATTGGGGGTTCCAGCCCAGTCTTTCTTTTGCAAGGTCATTATTAGCATATATGGCGATCACATCGCCACTACGGCGAGGACCTATTTCATAATTGAGGTTAACGCCACTTACTTTTTCAAACGACTTTATTGCTTCCAGCACGGTTACCCCATTGCCCGTACCCAAATTAAATGCTTCACATCGGGCTTTGCTATTGCTATTTTCCAGATACCGGATAGCCAGGGTATGGGCATGTGCAATATCACTAACATGTATAAAATCACGGATACAGGAGCCGTCACGGGTATCATAATCGCTTCCGAATACGATCATTTTAGGCAATTTGCCAATGGCCGTTTGCGTAATAGCCGGAACCAGGTTCTGAGGTTTTCCAATTGGCATTTCACCGATATGGATAGAAGGGTGGGCCCCTACAGGATTAAAGTATCGTAATAAAATACATTGGGTGCCCACGCTTTTTGAAAATTCATTGATGATCTGTTCCCCCATTTGCTTAGTATATCCATATGGAGACTCAGCAGGCTTGGGTGGTGTTTCTTCAGTAACAGGAATCAGGTCAGGATTTCCGTAAACCGTACAGGAAGAAGAAAAAACAAAATACGGGATCTTAAATTCCTGAACGCATTTCAGAAGATTGATGAGCGATGTAAGATTGTTCTCAAAGTACAACAACGGCTTTTCCACCGACTCTCCTACGGATTTGAATGCGGCAAAATGAATAATGCCTACGATATCTTCGTTTTCCTGGAAGATCGCGAATGTATCGTCAAAATTGCACAGATCAACTTTGTAATTTTTTACTTTCTGCCCTGTAATTTTTTCAATGCCTTCCAGCATGGCAGGATTGGAACGACTGTTATTATCAACAGAGATCACTTCATATCCATTTTCAATCAGGTCAACAATGGTATGAGAACCAATATATCCCGAGCCGCCCGTTACTAGTATTGTAGCCATAAGTAGTTATTCTTTCTTGCCCGCAAAGGTGGGGAATAACATTCAATCTATGAAAGGGAAAATAACGACCATATGTTTTAAATAAATATGTTGACAATATAATAGACTAATGCCGCAAGTCCACCGCTTACAGGTATGGTCAATACCCAGGCCCAGAGCAAGTTCACCGTTACACCCCATCTTACAGCAGAAAGTCTTTTGGTGGCGCCTACTCCTATAATTGAACCCGTAATAGTGTGTGTAGTACTTACTGGAATCTTCAGTGCTTCAGTGACAAAAAGAGTAATGGCTCCGGCCGTTTCTGCCGCCACGCCTTCAAATGGAGTTACTTTGGTAATGCGGGTTCCCATCGTTTTTACAATTCTCCATCCTCCCGTAAGTGTACCCATTGCAATTGCAAAATGACAGGCAAAGGGCACCCAAAAAGGCATGTCCTTTACATCCGAAATCTGACCTGCAGCAATCATAGCTGCTGCAATAATACCCATTGCTTTTTGCGCATCATTTCCTCCATGGCCGATACTAAAAGCTGCAGAAGAAACCAACTGCAATCTCTTAAACCACTGATTTGACCGGTAAGTATTCAATGAATTCAGATAGAATGTAAAAATGGCCATTATAAAAATTATAATTGCAAGCAGCAGCCATTTAAAATTTTTTGAATAAAATACGACCTGCCATATGTAAGCATCATATTTTGACTTTAGTTTGGCCGGATCAAATTCCAGGTTTTTATAAAGAAAGAAAATGACAAGTAACATTACGCCAATGGATATTAGTTTGGGTGCCGGCCCGTTTTTGAATGAATTAAGAAACCAGATAGACATTATAAACGCCATGATCATTCCGATCAGCGGAGCCAGAAAGATGAAACTGGCCGTTTTAATAACCACATCTGCATTAACAGATCCAAAACCAGCATGGGCAATAGCCGCCCCTGCAAATCCTCCGATAAGAGTATGGGAAGATGAGGAAGGAATACCAAACCACCAGGTAAGAAGATTCCAGAAAATGGCGGCAATAATTCCTGAAAAAATTACCGGCAATGTAATGAACTCCTGGTGTACTGTTTTTGAAATGGTGGATGCTACATTAAAATCAGTAAATATATAAAGGGCTATAAAATTGAAAAAAGCAGCCCATAATACTGCCTGGAAAGGAGTTAACACTTTAGTGGAAACCACTGTGGCTATGGAGTTTGCTGCATCATGAAAACCATTGATGTAGTCAAATATTAAGGTGAGGGCAATAATTATTATGAGAAAGGTAGTCATAACTTAATTTGAGAATGAGTTGATTTGAAAATAATTTTGTTAGGATGCGACCAGTTTTCAAATTG
>JBGTNK010000066.1:0-11108 GCA_041743125.1 Chitinophagaceae bacterium | reverse complement strand
CAGGTTTTTGGAAAGCGGGGAGAAAAGCTGCGTAATGAAAACACTAACAACGACGACTTATTTTTATAAAACACCAACCAGGGCGAAAATTGTTCCCGGAACATAAACATCGAAATGCTTACAATGAAAACTACAGCTATGCTTTTTTATAGTTATAGTTGTGCAACAGTGACCCATGTTGGCTGCAGTACTTTTAATAAGCTTGAATTAAAACTTCTGTTGGAATATTTAAGCCGTCATGAATTTGCCGAATCATTTCCAGTGAAAGTTTTCTTTTACGATTTAATATTTCGCTTGCTCTGCTTTTTAAGCCAACTACGTTAGCCAGATCCGATTGAGTATAGCCTAATTGCTCCATTCTGAATTTAATTGCTTCTACAGGGTCAGGAAAGCCAATGGGAAAGTTTTCATTTTCATAATTGTCAACTAACATACCTAACAATTCCAGCTCATCGCCTTTAGAGCTACCTTTTTTAGCATCAAATATTGCCTCAAGTCTTGCTAAAGCTTGTTCATAATCTTTTTTTGTTTTAATTGGCTTGATGTTCATTTTAAATTGTTTTAGCGTTTATTTTATCATACTCAGCATGTGTTCCAATAAATCTGATCCATACCATTTGGTAGTCATAGCTAATCTTTACAATTAACCTGTTATGGTTGCCTTTGATATTGAAAACAACTCTATTGTCAGTTAAGAAACTTGCACTTGGGTATTCTTTTTTGATTTGTCTGGGGCCTGACCATTCTGCTTTTGAAGTTTCGTGATACCAGGCCTTTAATTGCTGTTCACTATCTGGATGAACGTACCAAAAATCCCTTAGTATTTTCTTTGCAATAATTCTCAACCTCCATGTTTTATCCCAAGGTAAGAAAAGTTCCCGAATTGGGAAAATGTGGGACACTCCGTGTTTCGCAGCCTCTTAACAGAAGCCGATAGTTTTGCCAAAGTACAAAATATATTCATTTGTTTTCCTGCGTTCCGTCACGCAGAAATCCTTGCCTTTTTATGCCCATTTTTGGTTGAATTTTAGTTAAACTATTGCAGGACGAGACACACTGAAGATGAAAGACGCATTCCGTCTTGCCCACTTGCATAAAACCTTTTGTTATGCCCCGTTTTTCTTTTCCTCATTTGACATTAAATCAATAATTCTACCATTTTCTAAGCGAAATGGACCTTCTAAGGATTTATCTTCTTGTTTTACTTCGTCGATAGCTTTAAAGCAATTGTCAAAATGTTTTTGAAGAAGTGTAATGTCGCCAGTGTCCCAATATTCGCCTTCGTCATCCACTTTTAGAACTTTAAAGTAACGTTCAATTTGTCGAAGCAAGTCAATGACGAGAATATGAACACTAATGTCGGCAAATTGGGTCTTGCAATACTCTTGAATATAAAGGTCTTTGTCAAACTCGAGGTTGAGTGGGTCACTATTTATGTCGGGTTGCATAAGAAGTCCATTTGTTGAGCCCTGATAGTCCCAATCTTTTTCATCTTTAACTCGTTCAAGAATTTTGTTTTCTTCGTTAAAGAGTGAAAAGATCAAGTCATTGGATAGTGCATATTGTTTTGCGATATCAATTATTTTTTGAAAACTTTCTTGAGATTTGAGTTTGCCCTCAAAGTGAATTGTCACACCCATAGGGAGTTTTTAAAATGGTGTATAACGACAGGCATTTGTTGCTATGCGGGTTTCATCTATTAGTCACCCCCGACGACTGATGCCGGACGAAGTACTAATGTAGAGATTTTATTCAGAAGCTAAAACAGATTTTTTAGAAAAGCGGGGACAAAAAACTACGTAATAAAAACACTAACCACGATGTCTTATTTTTATAGAACACCTCACAGGACGGAAAATGTTCTCGCCATATAAACTTCTAAATGCTACAACGGAAAACTACAGCTATATTTTTTTGTGTTATTATGGTTGTGCAACAAAGACCTTTTGTTGTGTGTAGCCGTTTTAGCTACAATGCAACCAATGGTTATGAATCGTATGAAGCAATGCTGGGAAAGGAAAGGAGTCTACCAACTCAATATTGCAGGCGTATCCATTTCCCGGATTCATGCCGCCACACTTCATTACTTAATTTCCCGCTATTTTCAGCACCACCGTACAAAATAAAACCATTGGCTGTGGGCAACATACTGGTGGCAGCTCGGGGTGACGGAGAGTTACCATCATGTAATTTTTCTGACAGGCCGTTTTTGATTTGCCAGAGCTCGTTACTGAAATTCCTGTTTTCATCCAATCCGCCGAATAAAAAATAGCTGTCAAGATTTGCGTTGTACGTGATGCCGAACTTGCTTCGTTTTGGTAAATCTTTTACAACTGTTGTGTGCCCGGCAGTAATATTTTGAAAAACAAGACCTGAGTCGGAAGTGAAAACCACTACAAAGTCATTTTTGACGAGCAGTGACCAGAGCCGGTCCCTTTCAACACCCAGGTTGGCCGAAGAATGCTTTTGAAAGGTAGTGCCAAAGAGTTCCCATACTTCAAACCTTTTCATATCCTCATACGGCTGACCTGCCAGTAACAATTTTCCCCTTAATGAAAACAAGGCCGGTGATGAAAGTTTTGGGCCGTCAGTTACTTTGCTCCATGAATCTTTGAACCGGTGTAAGTCATTGACCGCCTCTTCTTTCCCATCTGCATTGTTTATCAACCCACCATAAGTATAGAGGACATTATTGTGATAAACCAATCCATGAGCCCACCGGCCGGCAATACCGTTTCCGTCAACAAAACGCCACTTGCCATCGAATAGCCAGAGCGAATCGGTAACGAGCCATTTGGTGTCCCTTAATTCAGCGCCGCTAAAAACGGCCAGTTCATTTGTAGTTTCGTTATAAGCCGCCGCTTCCCAATGTTTGCCTGGTGGTTGCGTTAGTGCAACAGAATGACTTGTAGTCAAAAAAAAGGTGACGCAAAGCTGTTTGAACAGTCTCATCAGCGATTATTTCAAGAAAGGTACAACGGCAGACCCAATTCCCTCTTACCATTTATAGAAAAGTCTACTACAGAAGTTGCTCAGCAATAACACAGCTGTAAAAAGCAATAAGTGTTAGCATTATGCCAAATCGAAGCATCTATTATAAAGTAGGTTACACACAACGATAGGCATGTGTTGCTGTTTGGAGGCTTCACCGTCACCCCGGCGACTGATGCCGGACGAAGTACTAATGCAAAGATTTTATTCAGAAGCTAAAACAGATATTCAAAAGCCGGGACAATAGCTGAGCAGCTAACCGAACGATGAAATACGAGATCGGTAAGCCCAATAGAACAAATGCTCATGTTCTGCGCATAGGAGTAGTTGAGATTTGTTCTATGGCTGGCTGGTAAAAGAATTCATATCCTTCAGCCCCCTTGTTACAAAAGTTGGTCGGCAATGTAGAGCAGGATTTATTATGTAGCCACAGAGTAGTGCGAAATGGCGTAAGTTTTTCTATACACCCTGAGCGAACAACAGTTGGGCTTATAGCTGAGGTAGAGCTAGCATTATTTTTTTTATCACCTCGTAGTGCGGCGAGTGCCACAATTCCTGCACCTGGGCCGTCTGATAAGGTGGGAAGTGAAAAAAGCAAGTCTTCAAATTACTTCAGATTACTTCTGAATTGTTCCAGAAGAAAGTCATACTTAATTTTTGACGCTGTTGATGTTGAATTAAGCACAACACAATCAATTGCCCGTTCCTTAAAATGTATTTTAAATAACGTTTCAGGTTTAACCTGATCTATTGCAGAAGCCTCTATTCCATTTTGTTTAATATATTTTATAAATGATCTCGCCGTACTATGAGTGGCTGAAAAACCAGGTAACAGAATTCTCTTTAGCTCAGGATGGGTTTCAATAATAGAAATGATATCGTGATATTTATTAATTTTTATTTGAGTATCCAAAGCACTTGTACCCTTTCGTTCAATTTCAAAACCTATATTTTGTACTCCAATTTCCAACTTCTTCATTATTTCATATCTCTCCTCAGCTGCCTTTATTTTATCAACCTTTGTCCATTGCAAGGACTCACCTGCTAAATCGGCTAAAATTTTCCAAAACCTATTTCGCCCATTAGGATAGAAAAAGGGATATTTCCATCTTGAGGGGTGAGGCGGGAAGCTGCCAAGTATTAAAAATCGCATCGGAGAAACATCTCTATACCAATCCGGATGCTCTTCGATATTCCGTTCTGTATCCATAAACTTTACACCTTAGGCTTGTTAATAAAGAACAGGTATTACTACTGGTGGGATATTTTATAACCTCTTGAAAGGAACTGATGCCTGGCTTTTTGATAAAGATAAATATTAAGAACTAAAGCTGGGCTTTATTCGTCAAGGCCCGAACCGCAGTACAACAGAATTACCGCTGCTGATTGTTTCAATGTCAAGCCCCACCTTTTGGCAATACTAATGCTAGCGGTTCGTTGTTCTTTCCTAGTTAGAAAATCGATTTCTTTTCGTCTGAATGAATTTGATAAAATTTTTGTCGTCTGTGTTTGGTTCTTTGCTACCGATAATTTTCAAAATAAGAATTTTTCTTTTTGAATAGTGCTTGTGATAATTAGAATGCAACATATCACAGGAACCGACAATGGCGATTATGATTTAAATTGAAACTATTACAATCGATCGCTAATATCAGTTAACCAGAAACACTGTTCAGCTGAAACAGTAGTCCAAGGTTTACCATTTTTTATCCAACAACCTGCATCTGTTTGTCCTTTCAAAACAGCACGAATAACTGGGAACGCGAGATCAAAGAAATATTTATCAGAAGTTATTGAATAAAGTGCGGTACAACCTGGGGCTACTTTTGCAGCCCATATGGTACTAAGAGCTTTACTTCCTGCTCTTTCAAGTACACTAGCAAATAGTCTGGCAAGATAAAGTGGCTTGTCATCGAAGGTTTCTATATAACGAGCTATGAAGAAACAAGCTGCACCTAAAAAGTAATAACATTCTTCTTCCTTTCCGATATTAATACAATACGTTTTAGGATCGTCTTTTAAATCAAAAGTTTTAATTAGTGAGCCATTCTGGTTTATTCTCAGCCAGAATTTTTCATCTCCAGTTTGCAGAGAAGACATTGTTTCAAAATAGTGGAGAATTTCATCGGCTAGGTTCTTATTTTTTAGCTCACAAGCCACCATTCCCAAAAAAGCCGTAGAAACCATATCTTCAGTTATAATTTCAGGTTTCGCCGGAAATGTTGCCAATCCCCCTGTCTCGCTGTTATGATATTTTAAAATAAAATTGAGCAGTTTTTCTACCAGACCAGTATCTTCAAGCTTAATTGCAGCCAAAACTATCCAAAGCGTTGAATAAGTATGGAATTCTTTATGAAATCCAGACCTATCGGATAAGTAATCACCATTTGCAGTCAGACATTGTTCATTTATCCACCTTAGAAGTTTCACCGCTTCATCTTTCTTATCTCGAACAATTAGCGTTAACGGCCACTTGTAATATGAAATCGGATCGGTAATATTCCCTGTATATATGTTTTCGTCATAAATATGATTCAACATCCATTTCTCGCATAGATCTCCAGCAACGGCAGTGTCTTTTTTTAACTTTTGATTTAATATATTCATGGCGTCATATTTTACATTTTAATTGATAAGAATTCCATTTTTTTTATGCTCTTGGTCAGCTTCACATTCAGTAGAAAGTTTCAATACAATGACCGCTAACAAATAGAAAAGTATCCGCAAGGCCCCCTGAAAAACCCCGCATGTAAAGAATGTTGCGGGGTCTTGAACTCCAAGATATACGCTACTTTTTCCTTATTTTCTACTCTCCAATTAATAGAAATTTATTAGGATATAGATTTTGCAATGCAATAAAACGTAACAGAAACATCCCAAAAATGCTACTGCTGCCTTTGTATATAATAGTGCTGGTCAGCGAACCAAACCCTGAACGGAGCGCCGCAACAGGCGATGCCAAATGCACAGCAGCTGGCTACATCAATCAAATATTCCCCTTCTTCAACTCCCCCACCGCATAGTCACAGGCTCTTGCCGTCAGCGCCATATAAGTAAGGGATGGATTGAGACAGGAGCCAGATGTCATGCAGGAACCATCGGTAATAAATACATTGGGCACTTCATGCATTTGGTTAAACTTATTTAGTACCGATGTTTTTACATCGTGGCCCATGCGGGCAACGCCCATTTCATGATTGGCATTGCCGGGAAAAGAGATTTGCCCATGCACCCGCACATCTTTAAACCCGGCAGCTTCCAGCATCTCTCTGCCGCTAGCCGCAATATCCGCATGCATGGCTTTTTCATTTTCCCTGAATTCACAATCAATAGTGATCATGGGCCTTCCCATAGGATCTTTTTTATTTGTATCCAGGGTGACCCGGTTATCGGCATAAGGCAAACATTCACCAAAAGCATACAAACTCATTCGCCAGGGTCCGGGCTCAGACAAAGCTTCTTTTAACTCCGCTCCTATAGCATCATTGCCCTGCCGGGGCCGGGAGGCACTGCCGCCAAAATGATAACCGCGGAGATAATCATGGGTTTTACCTTTTACATTCTGAAAGCGGGGTATATAAATATTGGTGGGCCGGCGGCCATAATAATAATCTTCTTCAAACCCTTCTACGCCGGATGAAATGGAAAGCCCCTTATGATGATCCATCAGGTTGCGCCCCACCTGGTCGCTGCCATTGCCTAACCCATTGGGGAATCTTGATGAAACGGAGTTTAATAAAATAAAAGCCGTAGCTACCGTAGCTGCATTTAAGAAAATAAGCTTTGCATAAAATTCTTCCGTTTGCTTTGACTCCGTATCCAGGATCTCTACGCCTGTGGCCTTTTGCTTTTGTTCATCATAAATTACTTTGTTCACCAGGGAATGCGGCCTTACCGTCAGGTTGCCGGTTGCATAGGCAGCCGGTATAGTGCTGCTATTGGTGCTGAAGTAAGCACCATAGGGACAGCCGCGGTGGCAAAGATCACGGGCCTGGCACTGGCCCCTGCCCTTTACTGGTTGGGTGAGGTTAGCGGCCCGGCCGATGATGACTTTCCGGTCGGCATATTTTGATTCTGTTTTTTCTTTAAAATATTTTTCGACCGCATTCATTTCAAATGGCGGTTGAAAAATTCCATCGGGTACCACGGATACACCGTCGCGGTTGCCGCTAACACCAATAAAGGATTCTACATAATCATACCAGGGAGCAATGTCTTTATAACGTATGGGCCAGTCTACCCCATGCCCGTCGCGGAGGTTGGCTTCAAAATCCAGGTCGCTCCAGCGATAGCAGGCCCTTGCCCACAACAAAGAACGACCGCCCACAATATCACCCCGTATCCAGTCAAAGCGTTTGGTTTCGGTATACGGATTCTCCGTATCGTTTATATAAAAATGTTTGTTGTCTTCGCGATAAGAATAATGGCGGCTCTGTACATAATTTTGTTTTTTTTCTTCTTCGGTAAGGGTGAGCCGGTGCTTAAATTCCCAGGTGTTTTTAGTAGCGGTAGGATAATCACCGTGGGTAACCATGCGACCGCGGTCCAACAGCAAAACCTTTAATCCTTTTTCACAAAGTTCTTTTGCTGCCCAGCCACCACTGATGCCGGAACCGACAACAATGGCGTCGTAGGTATTTTGTTGTTTTGATTTGTTGTTGATATACGGAGGATCGCCGGGCATGGTATTATTTTTTAAACTTTTTATTATAAATGTTCGGTAATAGACGAAAACTTGCTGACCTGCTTATGATAGTATCCTTAAACAAAACATAGCAGATCATGACGGGTGACTTATGTTTTTTGAGAATGTTTTTTCATAACCAGGGGATAATCCGCCAGTGCTATTTCGGGTTCATCAATTTCAGGATGCCACATTTTTTCCCATTCAAAACTATAGAAACCTTTGTACCCGTCTCTGGCTAAAACATCAATGGCTTCAAATATGGGCACATCACCGCGACCAAGTAATTGATACTGCCATTTATCACCGCTGAGCTTTGCATCTTTTAAATGCGTATGACGGATATACTTTTTAAGTTTAGCATATACTTCCTTCGGTGCTTCTTTGGTTACGGTCCACATATTTGACGGATCCCATACCAGGCCCACCTGCTGATGTGCTGCCGACTGCATGATGGTTTGCAGGTCATCAGCTTTTACCACTTCACCATGTGTTTCCATTAAAACGGAAACGGCTGATCCTTTTGCATGATCACCCAGCGTTACTAATCCTTTTGTGATGAGGTCAAGCGTTTGTTGCCGCTCCTGCCCTTTTGGAAAATTATTCGGGAATACGCGGATATAAGGACAGTTGATCTGCTGTGCCAGGTCGATAAACCGTTTGCCTTCTTCTATATTTTTTTCTCTTTCGGCTCCTTCGGCAAAATGCAGCGTAGAGGAAGAACCGAGGTTAATGAATCGCAAACCTTTTTCTTTCATAAGGGCCAGCGTAGCCATCCTGTTTTCATGAGTGCTGAATTCATTGCATTTTATTAAATCCATCTGCCGCTGAATACCTCTTACTTCAATTCCTTTATAACCATGCTTGGCAGCAAAATCAACAATTTGAGGAAAGGTCCAGTCGGGGCAGCCCAGTGTTGAAAAAGACAGAAGCGGGTTTTTCTTTTTTGTATTCCATGAAAGACCGGTTAAACCGGCAGCAAGAAGCACAGCGGATGTTTGAATAAATTCTTTTCGGGTTGAATATGGCATTAAACTATTTTTTGTGACCATCAAATTTACCGGGTAATTTTTAAAAGTAGATATAAGGGTAAATACCAATCGGTTTTTTTAGATATAATTAATTGCAACGAAAAAACCGAAACCGGTAATGTGATTCGTGTATTTGACTGCTGTTTCATTGTCCAACGCTGCCTTGCACTTTTTGTTGTGCACAGTAATTAGTCGTATTTAAACTCGTAATAACTGTATTGCCTCTTGTGGTACTCTTTAGTTAATTTGTCAAAGTGATTATTTTTCTTATCACTACCAAATCTACAAAGGACATTCTTAACACATGGATTTCTTAAAACGGGCAATAGGTTTTCTGGTTCTTGATTTTCAGCTAGGACGTAAATGAAATCCTGCAGGTTTGGGACATGTTCCAAAGAGGTCAAGTCTGTCAAACTTTTTAAATTTTCTAAACTGATTCTTTTTAACCTTTGCAATTTGTCAAACCGTGGAATACTAATCATTTGTTTCAAAGATTGAATTAATAAGTTTTGCAAGGATTGGATGTCAGATATAAATGACAAGTCACTTAAACCTCTTATTTGCCAAAGCTCTAAGTATTTTAAATTTTGATTTTTTGTCAACGAGTCAAACTGCTTTATACCGCCCAACTTAATGTCAACTGACCAGAGTTTATCAAGTCCGGCTAAATAGGAAACGTCCTTTGTAGTTATTGAACGTAAAACTATCTTCTCAAGGTTTTTGAGTTCTTGAATTATTTCAATACCCTTTTGCTGTCCCTCCAAATAAAGATATCGAAGGTTAGTAAACCTCTTAATAACTTCGATTGATGGCTTATTAGAAGAAGTCTGCTCTATGGAAAGCTCAGTAATGTTTGGTGATACATCTTTTAAAAAATCGAAGTTGTCAAGATTGTAAATGCCAACTGCAAGTTTGTCAAGAATCGGGAATTGAGTCAATACCTCAACGCCAGAGGCATTTTGTAAACAGTCAACAAAAATGCTTTTAACAGATTGTATCTTTTTTAAAAAAGTCAAATCACAATTGAGTCCATAGTGTCCAAATACCCTAAGTGTTATGTCGGGACGTTTAGCAAAAACAACTGCCTGCAATAGATTAACTTCTGTGTCGCTTAAAGGCTCTGCAAATTGTAACGTTTTAGCCTTTGGGTCTTTTGCCACCTTGTTTAATTCTTCTTTAGTAACTCCCCGAAATATTTGGTATTTGTCTGGGCTTAAATTTTGAAGAGGCATTATCAAATATTATTGTGTACAAATTAATTTAATGCAAGGGGTTCCCGAATATTCAAGTAACCATTTCATAGCTCGCCTTGAAAAAAAATCAACCCATGGCCTCTCTCACTTTTTTTATAAGGTTGATCACTTTTATTTTTGGATCTCCCGCACCCAGGGTTTCAATGGGCAGGTAGCCTCTGTAGTCAGATGCCTTAATAATTGACATCAATTTTGGCATATCCGTTTCCACTTCTTTCCCATTGATAAAAACATTTTCTTTGATCTGCCAGTTAACAGTATGCTTTATGGATTTTGCAATTTCATCATAGGGATCGTGTACCCGGTAGCTGCCGGTGTCCAGTATCAACCCCAGCCATTCTGAATTGATGGCTTCGATCATCTTATTCACCTGTGCGGCTGTTTGTATAAAATCATTGTGATTTTGCAAGCCGATGATAACACCATATTGTTTTCCGTAATCCACGCAGGTTTGAATATCCTTCAGCATCCAGTCTGTTACCTGTTCTGCAGGTATACCTTCATTTTTTTGATTGCCAGCGAATATCCTGATCACCGGCGCCCCGATCTTAGCCGCCACTTCAATCCATTTTTTTACCAGGACCACCTCCTGCTCCCGTTTTGTTTTATCTGCAACAGTAAAATCATTTCTTACCCCGGTACCGGTTATCTCAAGTCCCAACCCAAATGCTTTTCTTTTTATTCCAAATAAATAATCGTCGGGCGGTACCTGCGGATACCCTTTAAAATAGTACCCGGTAATATCTACCCCTTCAAAATTATTTGCAGCGCAAAAATCAAGCATGTCATGGATCGTCATGGCACCGCTTGATAAGGGCGCATTAAATGAAAAAGCATTAAGGCTTGTTTTTAACCGGTGTGAACTTTCCGGCAAAGGAGCAGGCATTGAAGTGGAAGATTTTGATGCTGAACAGGCGGATACCATGACCGGCAATCCAACCATGGATGCCAGGAATTTTCTTCTTTGAATATTGTGGCTCATAACAAGACTATTGTTTTAGATATAATTGTTGTGCTAATTAGAAAAAATTTGTACCAGGCCATAAACACCCACCACGATGATGGACAGTACACTGATAACAAATGCCGATTTATACAATAAACCAGACGGTAATAACAAGACGCTTTTATTTCTGAAATGAATAGCAG
>JBGTNK010000065.1:0-14604 GCA_041743125.1 Chitinophagaceae bacterium | reverse complement strand
TAAAGAAAGAAATATGTTTTTCATTTTTTGATCGATTTAAATTTGAGAATAAATTTTACTTATAAAGTGGAGTTTTTTTTAAATCCGGATAAAAGGTCATTTACTGATTGTTTCCACTGTATTACCACAGGTCATCATCATAGATCCGTAGTAAGGATTTTTAATGGCCTGATCTTTACTCAGCCAGTTTGCGCCTTTTCCATTATTTGCCATAGGGCAAAACTGGTAATATACCGTGTTGGAGGGTGCTGCCACCTTTATCAGCTCATACATATTCTTAGAAAGAGACATGAAATACGCTCTCTGGTTATTGATTGTCTTTTTATCTTTTATTTGTTGCGCATCCGTCTTTAAATCTTTTTCCACTTTCATCCAAACATTATGTTCCTCCATTTTCAATTTTCCCATATCGACCTCATTCAAAGCATCCAGCATAGCTGATGCGTGAGTTGAGGCCTGGGCAGCCTCTGTTTTTACAAGGGCATCCTTCAAAGCAAAATAGTGGTCGAAAACCCGGTTTAACTGGCTTTGTTGCGTTGCGCTTTCTTTGCTTTCCATTTTATGATCCGAATGCTCCTGCATAGCGGGCATAGTGTGAGCCATTGAATGTTCCATTCCCTTTTTCATCATCTGTTTATTTTCTCTTTTGTATTTACAGCATTCTTCTAATTTGTTATAGGCTTCGTCCGGAGCCAGATAGGTATCGTTGTCATATCCTGACAAAGCGATGCTCTTTAAAACATCATCGGGTGTGGCTTTGCTGCTATTATAGGTAATAGTTGCCTTTTGGGTATTTGCATCCCAAACCGTTTTATATATACCCTTCTTTGTACCTGCTTTTTCTATATTGGTTTTGCACATGGCACAATTGCCAAAAACTTTTACGGTTTCTGTGCTGGCATTATTTCCCTGGGCGTTTAATGAAATAGCTGAAAGCCAGGTAAGGCCGGATAATAAAATAAATGTTTTCATTTTTTTACTGAGTTTGATTAATTAAAAATATGATGGGCGCACGAATGCGAATCGGCTGATACTTTATATCAGAACCGGCTTATCCTTATCAATAAAAATCAAATCAGAAACTGGGAGTGAAGAATATTCAATGATGGCCAACGTATATCTGGGGGAGGAAGATAAACATAGATACCGGAAAGATATTGTAATGCGGGATGTATTGCAATTTCAAATGGCGGAACGGTGAAAACCAGCGGGGATAATTTGTTTACGAAAGAAATATCTGTTTTCTGCTGATCGATCTCTAGTTTTATCAACTTCTGTTCATCCTTACAGCATCCATCCTTATTCCGGTCCTCCATTCCGCATTTGCCACATTTATTATCCTTGTTGTGAAATAAGCTCCAGCCAACAAATTCATTCATGCAAAAATGAAGATGAGCCGTAGCACCCATAGATGCGGTGCCATAAATAAGCATTAATAATATGACAATTACTTTTTTCACTTAATCAAAGTTAGTCCATATAAATTTCTTATCATTCTTTTACAGGCAAAATGGTTGCCTAAAAGTACATTTTACAATAAGAAAGTTGCTTATAAAATTCAGACTATAATTTATATAATTATTTGCCTCCAAAAAACATCACTCTCTTAAAGCTTATAGGATATATTTAAGTAGCAACATGAAAAAAGGCCAGGAAATAACTGGCCCTTTTTCAAAAAACATAATTTATCAGGCATTTGCCATTTCGCTACATGCTTCCGCACATTTCCGGCAAGCTTCGGCACATTCCCGGCAATGTTCCATTCCATGCTTTGCATGTTTTTCGCATTCATCAGCGCATGCGTTGCAAAGGTCGGAACATACAGCAAGCAGATGACGGGTTTGGTCTGATCCCCTTGCGACGAAACCAGCCGTTAAACTGCATATTTCAGCACAATCTATATCCAGTTTTATACACCGGGCCATCATTTTTACATCCTGCTCATCCAGGCAAGCTGCCGCACAATAATTACAGGCTGCTGCACAATTGTTCAGGGCATCCATCAATGACTGATTTTCTTTGTGACTCATAACTAATAGTTTTAAAAGGTAAAATGTATACTATTTTCAAACTATCATGCCCGAAAAACAGTGCCTCCATTTTTTTAGTAGGGAACATTAATTCAGATTGAAATATATGGGGGAAAATTTGTCCCACAAAAAGGAAGTAATTGCAATGTCATTTATATAATAGAAAATACCATTACCCTTCAAATGATATTTTCAGCTGCCAGTGTGGAGTATAATTTATTTTCCTTGTATTGCTCCCGCTTATTGATTGATATCTTTATATTGGTCATTTGTAAAAGCGGATTCCAGAAAATTATTAATTCCTTTGTGAGCATCTCCAGAATTAAATTGTGAAAAACCAGCATTGTTCCCATACCTGGCATCCAGGAAAACATGAAATAATTGATTGTTGGGAAAAGATCGCTTTAAATTATTAATGTTCATCGAGAGTATTTCGTTTTCACCCGGTATAGAATAAAAATACCGCTTTTCTTTTTTTACTCCTTTACCACGGGATGGAAAAACCTCTCTGGAATAGACCCACAAAATACCCTTGCTTACCAGTTTGTATGTTGTAAAACTCCAGGTTCGGATAATATTCCCCTTGTTTTTATAAGCGAAAATTTCATCTTTGAAAATATGCTCTTTTCTTCCATTCTGAATGACTGTAATAAAAGGTTTCTCAATAAATTCATTAAACCTGATTTTTGTGCGGGTGTTTTTATCCCCGACGTAACTAAGTTTATTGTTCGCAAAATCTGCCTGGCTTAAATATATCCCACTGTTATTTTTTTGGGAATGAGCCCCCAGGGAAGCTAAAATTAACCCTACCAGAAAACAGGAAATGTTCTTCATATCAAAAACTTTTCTAGCATAAACAAAAATCGTACAAAAATAATGGCCAGGGAAATACAGGGCATAATTAATAAAACTCAAACCTATCCTCTTATTGGCTGAACTACGGATCCTGCCACACCCATCAAATAAAGGAAAAATGCCGAAAGACCACAACACCATAACTCAAAAATTTCAAAATAAATATCTGGTAATCGTTTTTCTTCAATTTGCATTCATTTTTTTTTATTCTGATGGCAGAATATATAACTTTAATATCCTTATCCAAAATTATTAACTTCCACAGTAAATAAATAAAAGATATGAAGTGGTGTTCCAAAGAGCCTGTAAATTAGGTTTTAAATATCGTGGGTCCGAAAATGGTTCGATAATAAGAAATTTTTCCCTGATTGGTTTTCTAAGCAGCAGTTCCTTTCACCCCTTTGTCTCCCTTTTGATTATATAAATCGATATGCAAAGAATTCCGGGACCCTTCACATGAGCGGCTGAGCCTAATTGTCGCTGAAAAAATTTACATTCCTGAAATATTCATCAGCGATACATCTCTAAGCGACAAGTCAGTTCAGATCATTTGGTTATTATTATTCACATTAAAAATCTAAAGAATGGAAAAGTCAAAATTCCGTCTATTTCAGTTTTTATGGTTCTTTTTTGCTCCGTTATGGGTAATAGGACAGCTTAATGTTTCAGGAACTGTTACAGATGCAAATGCAAAACCTGTTCTGGGAGCATCTGTAAAACTTTTAAACTCGACGGTGGGTACTTCCACAGATGCCACTGGGAAATTTTATTTGATTGTACCCGCAGAGGGGGGCGTTTTGGAAATTTCTTTTATAGGTCTTAAAACGCAGACGATGGCCGTAAGTAGCAGTGTTAATGATTTAATGATAAAGATGGAAGAAGACGTGGGAAACCTGGATGAAGTGATAGTAACCGGGCTGGCTTCTTCCATCAGGCGGTCTAACCTGGCCAATGCAGTAGGGACAGTCTCTGCAAAACAACTGGTAGGCACCACCACTCAGGCAACTGTAGATGGGGCGCTTTATGGAAAATTTGCAGGTGCCAATATATCCGCTAATTCAGGTGCACCCGGGGGTGGTATATCAATAAAACTGCGGGGGATTACGTCGTTAGTTGGAAATTCCCAGCCCCTATTTATTGTTGACGGAATCTATTATGACAACTCATCTATTCAGGCTGGGTTAAATTCAGTTTCCAAAGCAGCCGGGCAGGGAAGTACAGATTTCCAGGACAATCCATCTAACCGGGTTGCCGACCTGGATCCGGAAGATATAGAACGGATAGAAATTTTAAAAGGCGCTTCTACTGCCGCTATATACGGAGCCAGGGCAGCTGCTGGTGTGGTGATAATTACAACGAAAAAAGGAAAAAGCGGTAAACCCAAAATAGAAATTGGCCAATCGGTAGGCTGGCAAACTCAATTAAAAAAATTGGGCCAGCGGCAATGGGATACGGCTAAGGTGCGGGCCGCTTACGGTCCCAACGGTTTGAATGTTTATAATGCTAACGGAGGAAAAATTAATGATTATGAAGATGAATTATATGGAAATAATGGGTTCATGAGCAATACAAGGTTAAGCGTAAGCGGGGGAAATGACAGAACTTCTTATTATGCCGGTTTTACGAGGAGGGATGATGAAGGAATTGTAAAAAAAACCGGTTATGAAAAAACTTCTTTCCGGCTAAATCTTGATCAAAAACTGACCAAATTCCTTGACCTGTCACTTAATGCTAATTACGTAGAATCAGATGCCAATCGTGGATTTTTCAATAATGACAATACCAGCACTACATTGGGTGTTTCCTTTGTATCAACTCCATCCTGGGTCAACCTGTACCCGGACGCTAACGGAAACTACCCAAATAATCCCCTGGCTCCATCAAACTTTATTCAAACGCGGGACCTGATCACTAATAATGAAAAAGTCAACCGTATATTATTAGGTGGCCGCACTACCCTCAAAGTGCTGAATAAAGAGAAACATGATATAAAAATAATTGCACTGGGTGGTATCGATTATTACACCTTGAACACCCTCGGTTTATTTCCTGCTGTTCTTCAGTTTCAAAAGGATGGCAATGGTACAAACGGTGCTTCCATTGTAGGAACAACGGTAACCCGCAATTCAAATATATCAGCGCTGGCAGTATATGAATATAGCCCTGGTAATAATATCAAGTTCATTACCCAGGGAGGTATTAATTCTCTCAATATAGATCTCAATACAATCGTCAACACGGCTACGCAATTGATAGGAACACAAACTAACATAGACCAGGCGGGATCGATACAGGCCGAACAAAACCGTAACATTTCAAAAGACCGTGGATTTTTTGTACAGGAGGAGGTTAATTTCAAAGACATCGTCATTGCAACACTGGGTTTGAGAGGCGATAAATCGAGCCGAAATGGCGATGCTGATAAATTATTCTATTATCCAAAGGCATCTGCCGCATTTAATATTCTTCCCCTTACACAACTGAAGACTATCAGCCAATTGAAATTGCGTGCTGCATACGGCGAATCCGGAAATTTTGCACCATTTGGTGCCATCTATACATCACTGGTGCCTGCCAATTTTAATTCAACAACAGGTTCTATAGTAGATGTAACAAGAGGTGATGAAAATTTAAAACCAGAAAGGCAAAAGGAACTGGAACTCGGTTTTGATGCCGGTGCATTCAGAAACAGAATTAGTTTAGAATTTACCTGGTATGTTAAAGATGTAGAAGATCTATTATTGAAAGTGGAATCGTCCAGCTCATCCGGGTTTCAAAATGTATGGAAAAATGTGGCCGCCATTCAAAATAAAGGAATTGAAATAGGAATCAATGCAGCTCCTGTTGTCAATAATAATTGGAGATGGACTTTGCAGGCCAATTGGTGGAAAAACAAAGCCAAAATTACCAGGCTCGATGTTCCCGATTTTAATGATGGGGCATTTGGCGCTACACTGGGAACCTACCGGATTGCAAAAGGGAAAAGCCCCACTCAGCTCGTAGGCATAGGAGGTCCCGGCGATAAAGTAGATCCTGTTACGGGATTAGCAGTTTATGGTAATGCAGAACCTGATTTTAATTTATCATTCAGCAACAACGTAAACTGGAAAAATTTTGAATTATCTGTGCTGACTCATTGGAAAAAAGGAGGAGAAAATATTAACCTGAGCACTTTACTGAGTGATATTTTTGGCACTTCCCCTGATTATGATAAAAAATCATTGGACCCAACAGGGCAAAATGCAAACGGAGCCTACCGCCTTTCAATCTTAGGTACTTCTGCACGTCCCTGGGTAGAGGATGCATCCTACTTCCGCGTAAGAGAAATAGGTTTATCATATTCAATGCCGGGAACCTGGTTCAGGGATATTGCCAGGGTAAAAGTTGGTTTTTCCGGAAGAAACCTGATCAATGTTTTTGATTATAATAGTTATGATCCGGAAGTATCAAATTTTGGAATTGATGCAATTTCCAGTAACGTGGAAGTAACACCATTCCCCTCGGCAAAAAGTTTTCATTTTAATGTGTCTGTTACTTTTTAATTGTCAACATTTAAAAAAGATGATTATGAAATATCCAAATAATATTAACCGGTTCATTCCAGTATGGGTGTTGTTTTGTGTTCTGATGGGCTGGTCTTCCTGTAAGGTGGATCCCATACTTGATCCAAACAATCCCAGCGTTGAAGGAATTACACAAAATGCTTCTGTTGGTGAATTACAAAACCTGGTGGTAGGTATTGAAGCTACTATGCGCAGCGATATGAATTTTTACTTTGACGGAGTCAGTGTGATCGGGAGAGAGTATTATCGATATTCTACTTCCGATCCTCGCTTTACATCTGACTTACTGGGTAAAGGAAGTGCTACGCTAGATAATAACACTTTTTATACAACCAACACGTTCGATGCCAGGTACAGGGTGATCAAAAATGCCAATATATTAATTGAAGCCTTGGGAAATACCAAAGCAGCGATTACGGATGCCCAAAGAAAAGCATCTATTGCATACGCCAAAACAATAAAAGCACATGAATTACTGCTTGTTTTTAATCAGCAATATGATAATGGTGTACGTGTAGATGTTGCCGATCCTGATAAACTAGGTCCTTTTCTTTCTAAAGATGAATCGTTGAATGCAATTCAAAATTTATTAAATGAGGCCAATACTGACCTGAAAGGGAATTCCGCAACTTTTCCCTTTTCAACTACTCTATACAGCAATGTGGCCAGCGAATTTTCTAAATTCAACAGGGCTCTTGCTGCCCGTGTTGCTGCCTACCGCAAAGACTGGGCATTAGCCAATACCGCTCTTTCAGAATCCTTTTTAGATTTAACGGGAAGTTTAACAACAGGGGTATATTATATTTATTCAACTGCAGGAGGCGATCTGTTAAATCCTATGTTTTTTCCTTTGAATACACCACCCGCTGAAGCCCGTGTGACTCAGCCATCGTTTATTACTGATGCCACCCCCGGGGACACCCGGCTGAGCAAGGCACCGAAACGCAGTTCTACTGCATCGCAGGATGGCCTCACCAGCGATTATGATTTCTTTGTTTATAAAACCAATACCGATCCCATACCTATTATCCGCAACGAAGAGCTAATATTGTTATATGCAGAAGCACAGGCACAATCCGGAAATCCTACTAATGCGCAAACAGCTATTAATAGAATTCGGAAAGCGGCATCGCTGGGTGATTATGCAGGTGCCACTGACCTTAATAGTCTCATCACTGAAATATTAAGGCAGCGACGGTATTCCCTGTTTGGGGAGGGCCATCGCTGGATTGATCTGCGACGTTATGATCGACTGGCACAATTGCCCATTGACAGAACGGGTGATGATGTATGGATAAAATTTCCGCGACCAGCTACAGAATTATAAACCTGATGACAAAAGCCCTTCAGCCATGAAGGGCTTTTTCGTATTTATGTTCAACGTACAATTAACCCGCCAGGTTGGATTTATTTTTTCTTTTTTAGCACATTAAAAAATGTATATTCATAACTAACATAGAAACTTTTATCCATTAGCCGGTATATATCACCTGCAATTTGGAATCGGTAACCCAAATTTAATTTTCCATTGCTGTTAAATATTAATTGCAAAGCAGGTGCCAGGTCAATATAGTATTTACTTCCTTGCCAGCCAAGGTTTCTTGATCCCAGCATTTCAAGGTAGATATTGAGATTCAATTGTTCATAACTGGTATATTCAACAGGCAAAACAAGAAAGCCTGCCGATAATGAATAATTTAAGGAACGGTACACATGCTGTTGAGGATCCACTTTTTTTCTTCTTTCCTTATCTAAAACTTCATTCAAACTGGCCGTACCCGACACAGCCAGCTTGTTCCATAATTGGGTTGCTATTAATCCAGCTTGCAGACCACTCTGATCGCCCATCAAATTTATTTCATTGTGATCAAGATGATTACGGCTATAGGTGGCCGCACCAAAAGCCGCCATTCTGAAATGTCTATGAATTTCATCAAGAGAAAAAAATCGCCATTTGGCATACAACCGTGCTGATTCAAAATTAAAATCAGGCTTGTGCATATCTGAGAAAGTAAAAGTGGAATGTATCATCCAGTTTTTGCTCAACCCTAACATTATTTCAGGAGTATAACGCTGCAGGATTCGACGGGAATGAACGCCCTGCCCATACATAGCGCCCAATTTTACCGCAACAGATTTAGCAGGCATATTTGAAGCCGGCTCCGAATATACATATAGCTCCTGACCATTACCCGCAACAAAACATCCCGAAATTAGTATCAATAAAAAAAATTGTTTCATACCAAAATTTTACAATCCAAATACCTGAGAGGTACAAATGAATTAAAATGCATATTCATTTTCCGCGTTCTTATTCCTGCAAAAGTTCACTGATCCCTTTTTCAAGTTCCCGGCCCTCCGGATCAATGGCTACCACATCGCCTTTTTTATTAATAAGAAAAGAAGTAGGTAATACAGAAATATTCCAGTCTGCAGCTGTTTTGGCATTCCAGCTTCCGCGTGGATCGTTTACCTGCAGCCAGGTTATTTTATCTTTTATAATTGCTTTTTGCCAGTCTTTCTTGTCCTCATCAAGCGACACGCTAAATATTTCAAATCCCTTGGCTTTGTATTTATCATAAATTTTCACCAGTCTTTTATTAGCAGCCCGGCATGGGATACACCAACTTGCCCAAAAATCGAGCAACACCACTTTCCCCTTTAATGAGGCCAGTGTGATGGAATCACCTTTTACTGTAGGAAGATGGATCTGCAACCTGGGATCTGTAATATTGGCCACTTCCCGCTGAGCAAAAGAAAGCTGAACAGCGAAGACACAAATAATAATAATTGTTGTTTTCTTACGGTTCATTTTATATCGTATTAATATAATTATTTAGAATAATGTCTGCTTTATGAAGTAGAGCAATGAAAATTACCAGGATAAAACTTTATGCATTAAAATTCACAATTACTTAATATCCATCCCAACAATTTCCATTGCCCTACTAAGAATAGAGAGTTCTCATCTATTTAAATGGTTACGTGATACACCCTGGCGTCCGCATGCACACCTTCCTTTAAGCAACTTTTTTCAGCCTTGCCAGTTTGCACGCATGCCATTTCGGATGTGCTGCTGATCTTTTTAAACTGCCTGGCCGATAAAAAATTTTTATCGACTACTGTAATGGTGGTTTCGCCATTTAAAACCTGGTCACGCACATCAAGAAAATGAAAAACATCCTTGCCTAATACTACATGCTGATCTTTCTTGATTTTAAGGTCCTGGAAATTCCCTGTCATCTTCAGGCTACCTACCGAAAAACCAGCGTCTTCAACCGCCTCCCTTAACGCATCAATGCTGATTTCCTTTTCTTTCCTGAACAGGATATTAAAAGCTGAGTTCTTAATATCTGATTTTACGGATTCAATAAACGGAACTTCAAGCAGAGCTTTATGAATAGCATTACTGCACATGGCGCAGGTAAGTCCGGTTGCCTGTAGCGTAGCTTTTTCAAATTGTGCTTTTGAAGAGATCGCTGTAGCTATTACCACTATAATAAAAAACAATCTTTTCATTCTATAATTATTTAGATGATTAATGATTTGTGTTACAACAATTGTTGCCATCATGCCCGGGTTTACTGCATTTACCATCCTTACAGCAATCCATCTTAACATTAGACTTTTCACAACAGTTTTTCCCATCGTGTCCGGGTTTGCTGCATTTACCATCCTTACAGCAATCCATTTTAACATCGGACTTTTCACAACAGTTTTTTCCATCGTGACGTGGCTTACTGCATTTACCATCCTTGCAACAATCCATTTGCTTACCATCATTATTTGTACTTTCTGTGCGATCATACTTACAGCAACCGTGAAGCTTATCATAGGCATCTTTTGTTGCTTTCACGTCGCGGGTATCATAACCAACCGCGGCAATGGATTCCTGGATCTTAGCCGCATTGGTTGTAGAGCTATTATATTTAACGGTAAGTGCTTTGGCATCTACATCCCATTCCGCCTCAGAAGCACCTGCTTTTTTTGCGGCTTTTTCAATATTATTTTTACACATGCCGCAATTGCCAGAAACAGGAATAGACTCTGTTTTTGCCTTTTGTGCAAATGAAATGGCTGTGAAGGCCATTGATATAGTAAATAATGAGATTGCTTTAAATGTTTTCATGATTGTTCAATATAAAAGTTGAATAAATTAAAATGATTTGAATTAAACTAATTGTATTGAAAGTGTTTTACTCTTCCAACAAACCGGTAATATGAATGCAATCGGTCAGTAGCTAAGGAAAAAGCATACTGAATAATAAATGACAACAACGCCCTTATTATTCAATTTATACATCTCAAATTCTGAAAACACCATTTTGCAGGTATGTATCCTGCTCAGAAAGTAAAGGGGGGGAAAGATTGGTAAAATATGTTGAGGAAGGCGTATTAAAAATAGAAACAAAAATAAAATCGGAAGGCTCAGCAAGCAAGGTACTTAAAGAAGGAAGCACATAAGAAAATGAGGAAGATGGCTGCTGGTCATTTTCCATCTTTATCATCTTCGATTCATCCCTGCAGCAACCATCAGAATCCCCGGTATGCATTCCGCACTTACCACATTTCTTGCTTTGTGGTTCAAAAATTCCCGTGGAAGCCAGGCTGTTCATGCAATAGTGAAAATTGACGATTACCCCGCTGCTGGCAACCAGGTAACTCAATAGTACTATGGACAATATTATTTTTTTCATGAACAGTACAAAGATAATAGCTATAATGGATAATAAAAGTCGCCTGGGAGCCCGATATCCAACTTTCTCAATCAGTTAACAAAGCTCCAATATATACCCAGCCTGATCAGTAAACCGGGATAAGGGTAACCCGGAGCTGCAAAATTGTTTCGAGTAAATCCAAAGCCATCATTGACTTGTGCAGTGTTTAAATTTTCTGCTCTAAAATAAAGTTTAAATGATTTGATGCGAAAATGGACATAACCCGCAATATCTGGCATCGGATTCCTGATCTCGACGCTGTCCTGGAAAAAAAACTGTCCTAACACGGGGGAATAGCCATCTGCCTTATACGGGGTATGATATCTCATCTCAGCCCCAATAGCTATATCCAGATTCTTAAAACCCAGGTTGCCCTCATACCCTATCCTGTTTCGGGTAAAGACCAAAGGAACATTAACGGGTGCATCCCCAACAGTTTTTTGAAAATAAATATCCGCATGCCAGTTCCACCTTCTGCCAATCTTAAAGGTCTTTTGTAAATCAACCTGAAGCATATTGAACAAGGTGGCTTCCTGGTGCAGTTGATAATAATTTCTTAAGTAGGTATAATTTGTCAGCAGGTAATAATGCCCGGATAATTTAAGCCGGAGGGCTGGTTGCAGCAATGAGGCAAATAAATGGGCTGTATTCTCTTTCTTAAAATCATTTCCTGTTTTCAAAAGATAAAAACTACTTCGCGGATCAAAAATGAAGGAAGGAGTCCGGTTTGTATTTTCAAACCCCAACTGTGCATACCCCAATCTTTTTCCAACAAAGCGTTGCAAACTGGCATACCCATGGTAATCGCCGGCATTTAATCCAGTGAAATATAATTTGCCGTGGGCCTGCATATCCCATTTTTGGTTACGGGTGCGGTTTCTATATTCTGCATGACCAAAAACATTGAAGAAATTCTTATTCCCCTTATTATTCACCAGCGAAATGTTTTGAATAGCTGCGCCTACTTTAAAAAATTGATGAAGATTTTTGGCATCGGGGTATTGATAAATAGAAAAATCGTTGGTCATCTCTTTCCATTGATCTTTTAATTGAAATGTATCCCGGCTGCCTGCGAAGCTGGTGTCATAATTATCGTGGTAATAGGAAGAGTCAGCAGTAAAATCCCGAAACTTATATTTTCGCTGGCTATATTGAAAAGTATGTTCAAAGCGAAGCCTGGGATAAAACAATGGAATAACGGTTGAATCTGTTACAACTGAATCCTTTTTCCCAAAATCATATTGCTGGCGAAGTAATACAGTAGATTCGCTATACCTGTTGCCGGTACCCACATCAGTACTGAAAAAATTGGTTCCGAATTCTGAATCACCGCCCAACTTTGTGGAGATATTAAACCGGTCTTTTAAATTAGGATCCTTTAATAAACTGTCCTGCTGGATGCCGCCATTCTCTCCGGCCTGTAATTTGTTTCCCAGCAAAATAAAGTAAGCATTATACCGCTTGTTGACAGATTCGAACCGGGAGGTTAACAGATAATTATTATGATTCGTTTTTTGGTTTTTAAATATTCCGGGTGCGTTAATTAGCCGGTATTGAAATAAGAAATTAAAGTTGGGTTTTATGTTTTGGGTATGTATCAACTGAATTACCTGCTCTGCCCTGGTGGCCAGCATATAATTCAATTCTGAATAGGGTCTTGTGGTATTGAAAAACCTTGCCTTTTCTATCGTGTATTTATAAATATCAAAAGAATGAAATCCCGGATCCCAACCCGGTTGCAGGTTTGGAGAAAATAAAATAGACCGCGAAGCTGATCCGTTATTCCCCAAAAAAATATGAGATGCAGGTATGTGAAACCTGCGGGTAAAATCAACAATGGACGAGTCCAATAAATAATTACGGGTAGAATCAAGGTAGCGAATACGAACCGTAATGGAATCTTCGTTTTTATCTCTTCTTTTAAGACTGTCAGTATTGGCCCCGCCCGACATTTTGCCTCCTAATTGTTTCAGGCGTCCTCCTCCTTCACGTATCAGGCCACGCTGGGAAAAAGCTTGCTTTGAAAAATTTATGAGCAAGATCAGTAACAGGTATATAATTTTAGGTGTCAGCCGGAAATAGATTTTAAAATTGAGCAGTTTCTATCTTTCAAAAACCATGGCATAAGAAAATTGAACAAGGCTTCGATATTAATTACAAATTTTGTTTTGAATCCGCTGCAAATTAAGCTGACCTGCGTAGAATTTATAATTAAAAATGTTAAAGGCCTTCTTTCCGAAAATTAAATAAAATGCACAGCTAACCCTAACCCAAATTAACTTCAGAAGTGTCCGTTTAATATAAAGGAATAACGCTGGTTATAATAAAGGGATTTTAAAAAATTCTGGCATTCCTGATCCTGGCTCCCGCTTTCCCTTTATCCCTATCTTCGCAACAAATTTTTTTAACCATGAACCTCCACGAATACCAGGCTAAGGAATTATTAAAAAAATATAATGTTCCCGTACAGGAAGGGTTTGCCTGTTCCTCTGTACATGAAGCGGAAGAAGCCTACCGCCAGATCAAAACTCAATATGGAAGCAATTTTGCTGTGGTAAAAGCTCAGATACATGCTGGTGGCCGTGGAAAGGGAACAGTGAAAGAAACAGGTATCAATGGAGTAAAAGTGGGCAAAAACCTGGAGGACGTAGTGGATATTGCGAAAAAGTTATTAGGTGGCACATTGGTAACAATACAGACTGGTCCTGCAGGAAAAGTAGTAAATAAAATTTTGGTGACGCAGGACATGTATTATGACGGTCCCAGCGACAGGAAAGAGTTTTATTTATCCATTCTTCTCGATCGCAGCAAAGGACAGAATGTGATCATGTATAGTACAGAAGGGGGTATGAACATTGAAGACGTTGCACATGACACGCCGGAGAAAATATTTAAAGAGTGGGTACATCCTTCCGGGGGGTTGCAAGCTTTTCAGTCAAGAAAAATTGCTTTTAACCTGGGCCTGAGTGGTGAGGCTTTTAAAAACTGCACAAAGTTTGTTACTAATTTATACAATGCATACGTAGGGCTTGATTGTGGTATGCTGGAAATAAACCCACTTTTTAAAGCAGCTGATAATAAAATCGTAGCGGTGGATTGTAAAATGAGCCTGGATGAAAATGCACTGATGCGTCATGCTGACCTGGCATCTTTACGAGATGTGACCGAAGAAGATCCCACTGAAGTTGAAGCGGGGAAATACAACCTGAACTTTGTAAAATTGGATGGAAATGTGGGCTGTATGGTAAACGGAGCCGGATTAGCCATGGCAACTATGGATATGATCAAACTTAGTGGTGGGGAACCTGCCAATTTTCTTGATGTGGGCGGTACTGCCAATGCCCAAACAGTGGAAGCCGGTTTTAAGATCATCATGAAGGATCCGGCAGTGAAAGCTATCCTGATCAATATATTTGGTGGCATCGTTCGTTGCGATCG
>JBGTNK010000064.1:0-7083 GCA_041743125.1 Chitinophagaceae bacterium | reverse complement strand
GATGTCGGTTCGTCACATCCTGGGGCTGGAGAAGGTCCCAAGGGTTCGGCTGTTCGCCGATTAAAGTGGCACGTGAACTGGGTTCAGAACGTCGCAAGACAGTTCGGTCCCTATCTGTGGTGGGCGCAAGTAAATTGAGAGGACATGACCTTAGTACGAGAGGACCGGGTCGTACGTACCGCTGGTGTATCAGTTATGCCGCCAGGTGTAATGCTGAGTAGCTATGTACGGACAGGATAAACGCTGAAAGCATCTAAGCGTGAAACCTACCTCAAGATGAGTTTACTTTTAAGGGCCGTCAAAGACTATGACGTTGATAGGCTACAGGTGTAAAGGTGGTAACATCAAAGCCGAGTAGTACTAATTGCCCGTAAGCTTTAATTTTTTAAATACATTTCTAACACTCCCAATATGTAATTTAATTTCAGCTTTGAGTTTTTCTCATTGCTTATATTTTTATGGTGGTTTTGCCGGGGGTGGTCACCTCTTCCCATACCGAACAGAGAAGTTAAGTCCCCCATGGCCCATGGTACTGCACAACAATGCGGGAGAGTAGGTAGCTGCCATATTTATTATAGCCCTTCAGTTTTACTGAGGGGCTTTTTTGTTTTTATGGAGTTAAGAATTTCGAATTAGAAATTAAAACTCATATTCAAAAAATAATACCCACCATTAAATCCAATCTGGGTAAAATTTCCATCATAAATTAAAAGGCCACCCTGTGAATTTGCTCTATGGCTTAATTTGTCGGGATACACGTTGAAAACATTGTTAGCGCCTGCCCCAATATTTATCGATGGCTTGAGCGTGTAGCTGAGATGAAAGGATGAAATTATTTTAGGTGTAAAAAATTGATCCCGGATTCTGAGAGCTCCAAAAAAAATGTGTGCTACTTTTCCGTTGTAAATACTCCTTCCGCCAAATTCCCATTTCCCTGTCTTAAAATTTGCCGCCAGTATCACTTTTGCAAGTGGGTTGGATTGCTCCAGTCTTCCTCTATCTTCAGGATTAATAAGCGTGTAGTGGTAAGCAGAATCGTCCGGAAGATTTTTCGCCGGATTATCAACCCGGTAAATATTCGTCTTATTGTAATTGCCAGCCAATGAAATTTCCAGGCTTGATTTCTTAATGAGCCATTTACCGGTAACAACAAGGTCCAGTCCTTTTGTACGTGTACTTACCGCATTGGTGAAAAAGCGAACACCCATAATTTCCCGGTGGTTTAAACTATCCAGTATCTCACCTACTCTTGGTACGGCTGCATTTCTTTGTATGGAACCTGTAAGAAATACCCGGTTGCTTACCTGGATCCAATAAGCATCGAGAGTAAGACTAATATGCCTGGAAATTTTTAAAATAATACCAGAGCTTGCATTCAGGGATCTTTCCGCTTCAAGAGGGGCTACTCCGAATGCCTCTGCCACCTCACTGTCGTTACGATATGTACCTATAACAGATATTCCAAAAAAATTTCTTCCTCCGGTATAGCTTGTAGCGCTGTAATAACGTTGTTGAATGGCAGGTGCTCGGAAACCATTGCTAATTGAACTTCGCCACATAAAGCGGTTGGAAAGTTTGTATCGCATCGCAAGTTTACCGGCAAGATTTCCTCCAAAATCACTATAGTATTCATAACGTCCCGCAAGGTTCCATAGGAATTTTTCATTTTTGTCCATCTCCAATTCTGCATAAGCAGCAGTTATACACCTGTTTTTGCTTACGACATTATTGGGAGAATTTCCCGGTGGCTGCGATCCCCCAAGTCGTCCGGAAGAAGGAGCATAATTTGTATAGGAAGCCTCTTCACCTGCTGTGATACTGTAATGTTCTACCCTGAATTCGCTGCCAAAAGATGCTGTCAAAGATTTTATTTTCTGAAAATATTTTGTAAAATCCCTGGTGAAGTTGAGGTTATTGGTATTTTGTATAAAATGAGTTCCCCCATTTTTAAAAGAAGTTGGAGCGTTTTTTCCCATAGCAAACTGTGATGCGTTGTTACTATTGGAAATGGTGCTACGAACAGCACTGCTGCCATATACGCTGCTGATATCCCAATACCAGCCATTGTTTGTTTTTCCATCTATACCTCCAGCCAGGGAATAGTCTACCCATTTACTAAGAACGTATGCCTGGAAACCATCGGGGTACAATTCTATGTTTACAGTTGTGGTATCTTTTGGAAAACGGTAAACGGGATTTGTTCTGTCGTCACCAATACGGTAATTCATTGTTCCCGTCCAGAACAGGTTTGTTTTTGTGTTGAGTGGATAACCTCCATTAAGCACAAAGCTGGTATTTTGAATTTCTGAATTACCAATCCGCCGGAAGTTATACCTGTCAAATCTTCTTTCTGCTATCTTTTGATTATCGAGTGCCCTGATACTGTCCCTGTAATTTTGTGATACACCTGAAGCGGGAATATTATAATACACGGTACTGTCATATATTCCATTTCGCTGAGAAGGGTTGCTGTGCGCAAGCGCAGCAGTGAAGTTTAAAAACCCTTTTTTATTTAATTGAAAACCGTGATTGATCTGCAGCAAAACAGCTTCCCCATCTCCTTTATAATATTGTCCAAGATGGAGATTGACGGAGGTGATGCCCGTTGTTTTTTTTAATTGAAGATTGATTACTCCTGCAATGGCATCAGAGCCGTATTGTGCTGAGGCGCCATCGCGGAGTACTTCTATTTTTTCAATGGCTGCAGAAGGAATCGCATTCAGGTCGGTGCATACTGTGCCGTATCCCAACATACCGTTTGTAAATATGGATGAAGTGGTATGGCGTCTGCGGCTATTCAATAAAACAAGGGTTTCGTCGGACCCTAATCCGCGAAGACCTGCGGGGTTGGTAACTGTTGCAGGACTTAATGTCTGGATTGGTGAATTAAATGAAGGAACTATATTAACAAGTTGCCTTGTAATTCCTGTTTCGCCTGCGGGAAGTTGTGATCCCCGAATCACCTCTACCGGCACCGGAGTGTTCATGTTATTTCTTTGTATTGAAGAACGGGAACCCAATACTACTACTTCTCCCAACTGTTCCGCTCTTATCAAACCTATGGTAACCGTTTTTGTTTCATTGGCCACTATAATAATTTCCTGTTCAAATTTTCTATATCCCGCATGAGTAACAACCAGTAGGTAGGTACCGGGATTTATTTTAATAGAAAACTCACCTTTTGAATTAGTGACAGAAATGTTGCTGGCCATTGAAACCGTAGCGGAGGGCAATACTGTTTCTTCTTCTTTTACCAGTCCTTTTAAAATACAGCTCTGGGCAAGGGAGGCTGAAGCATATAGTGTAATAAAAATAAACCATAGCGGTTTTACCACTTTTCTCAAAGGAGCTAAATGTTGAATTATTCTCTTTAGCAAATACAGCATAGTTCATGTTTTTACATGCGGCTGATGAGAACCTGCTTCTATATTTTTTTCAGGGGTTGGAATTTTATTAAATCAGGAAGCAGCCGATGAACTCAGGATTTTATTCACCATAAACTTATATGACCGTCCTATAGGAATTTCCTTCTTTCCGATCTCTACCCAGTCGGCATTGAAACTTTCAATTTTATTTATAGCAACAATAAATGACTTGTGTATTCTTACAAATTCATTTCCTGGTAACATTTCCTCCAATGATGTAAGCAAGTGTTTTGTGATGATGGTTTTAGCCGTGGTAACGATCTTGATATAATCATTCAACCCTTCTACATACAATATTTCATTAAACAACACTTTTACCATTTTACGATTTGCACGGAAATACAAAAATGGAGGAGCAGACTCTGCATGATTTTCAGATGACACTGCTAAATCAGTATTGCCCTGAAGATTTACCTGCAAAATCTTATTTACTCCTTTTAAAAATCGTTCAAAGTTGATGGGCTTCAATAAAAAATCTACAGCATCAAGTTCAAAGCCTTCTACAGCATATTTCCGGTAAGCAGTAGTGAAAATAACTTTGGGTGGGTTCTTAAGGGTACGCAGAAAATTTGTGCCGAGCAGGTGTGGCATCTGTATATCAAGAAAGAGCAAGTCGACACGATTATCTTTAAGAAAAGAAATAGCTTCTACCGCATTGGAGCAGGTACCGCAAAGTTCAAGTGCTTCTACACCGTTAATATGTTTTTTCAGAATTTCCCTGGCGGGAAGTTCGTCATCTATCACCAGGCATCTTATTTTTTTAGATTCCGGCATAGCTCAAAACAGTTTTAGTGGTTTCAACAGTGCTCTGGCTTTCCGGTATTGGTTCTTCTAATTTAAGATTTAAATGGATCATTAACATTTCCTGTTCGGCATTTATTTTTAAGTCATGCCTGCCGGGATATAATAACTCAAGGCGTTTTTTCACATTGGCAAGAGATTCTTCATCATGGACTGTGTCACCAGGTACTCCAGCCGGCATACCATTAATTAGCTTCATGGATAAATGATTATCATCAATAGTTATATCTAAGTTCACCCAGGCATGTTCCATCGCTTTATTGTTAGAATGAGAAAAACTGTTGTCTATAAAAGGTAATAATAATAGGGGACTGATCATTTGTCCATTCAGATTTCCGTTTATTTGGAAAGTCATTTCTAATCTTTCGCCCTGTCTTATTTTTTCAAGAGAAAAATATTCTCTTAGCATTGCTACCTCTTTTTCAAGTTTTACTTTTGGCGCATCACATTCATATAGCATATAGCTTAACAGATCAGAAAGCTTGATCAGCATTTCCGGGGCTTTTGGCGAAGCCAGCCTGGCCTCGGATGTAATATTATTAAGTGTGCTAAAAAGAAATGACGGGTGTATCTGCGCTTTCAATAACTCAAATTCTGCATTTATTTTCTCTCTTTCCAACTGTTCTTTTTCTTTTTGCTTTAACCACCATCGTTTCAGCAATGCAATGGCAACGGCAATAAGGGTTACTTTAATAGCATTTATCAGGCTGGCATCGATACTTCGCCAGCCAAGAAACTTATCCGGTTTTGCTAAGCGAAGATTAAATAAATTGTCAATAGAAGGATAAACTATAGAGTATAGAAAATAGCCCACAGGTACCACCAGGGCGCATGTCAGCAAGATGCCTGGGATAAGGATCCAGTAATTTTTTTTCAATTGAAAACTTGGCAACAAAGTATAAATGTTAGCATAACAAAAGAGAATATGAGGTAGTATGAGTAGAAAAGATTTTATTAAAACAAGTAAACTGTACGAAAAATAACCCAGTTCTTTTAGCCCCGGCTGGTGGTGCATAAAATTCTGGAGATTACCCTTGGGCGTAGGCGGGACTATAGTAAAAAAAACTGTGAAAATTATATATACCCACCAAATAAGCCAGCAAATAACATGACGCCGGAAGCGGTGTTTTGATTGGTTCGAAAAAATAAGATCATGCCAACTCATACTTTAAGCTTTCTGTTTTTTCATTAATTTCAGATGTCGTCTCACCTGCTTTCCCTAAACTGATCTTCATAAAAACTTCATAACTTTTTGCACCGTTAACAATACTCAGCTCATGGGCGGCAGGATACAGCAACTGTAATCTTTTTTTTACATTGTTTAGACCAATGTGCCCGTTATGCTGCTGTACTATTATTTCTTCCGGCCGGCTATTGCTCAGTAAAAAAAACAAATATTGCCCATCAATAGTGATATTGAGATTTACCCACGGAAGTTCCAGCATTTTACTGGCGCCGTGTTTAAAACTGTTTTCCACCAGTGGTATCAGTAATAAGGGAGAGATCATCTTATTACTGTAATCACCTTTTATTTCGAGTTCCATTTTTAAGCGATCTCCGTACCGGATCTTTTCCAGCGCCATATAATCTTCGATCATCTTAATTTCTTTCTCAAGCGGAACAAAGGATTGACTGCATTCATTCAGTATATAGCGAAGCATGTCCGTAAGCTTCTCCAGCATTTCCGGGGCTTTTTGCGATGCAGTTAATGTAAGGAAATAAACATTGTTCAGCGTATTGAAAAGAAAATGCGGATGTATCTGTGATTTTAATAATTGCAACTCGGCTTTTGCTTTTTCACGGGCCACCTGAAGGGTTTCCTGTTGTTTCAGCCAGCTTCGTTTCATCATTTTTATGATAACGGCAAATCCTGCTATAACAGGGAAATTAAGTAATGAACCTTTGATAACACCATCAATTTTACCGGCAGGGTTCCGCATTCCTCTTGCAGGGTTTAACCGGTTGTTGTTCCATTCTACCAGCCCTGCAATAAAATAATGGGCCAGGAAAATGAGAGCAAGTATTCCTGCAAACAGAACTATTGTTTTGACCAGGTTTTTCTTATAGAAATAAAGCCTGGGTAATATGAAGTAAATGACACTATACGCAAATGCCAGGTAGGGAAGAAAAAAGAGGGTAGAATTAAATACACGCCACTTCAACCATGTTGGAAAACCAAGCCTTCCTGATCGTTGTGCAAATCCCTCAAAACTCCAGGCAGGTAAAACACCACCGGGAATATAAATGGCTATGCAATAAAATATGTAACAGGCAAAATAAAATGCAACATGCCGTGATAACCGGTGTTTAAATTGATTGGAGAATATAAAATCATGCTGTGTCACATGAAAGAGTTACTCTATGAAATTACAGAATCGGTATTGTAAAAACCCAACTTCTCTTTTATAATAGGTCAATGTCTTTCCCATTACGGTCAATGCAGTTGACCGACGGCGTATGGCGATGACAAAGCTGAATAAGCTATGTGTCTTATCCTGAATCTAGTTAACCGAATTGAAAAATTACGGGCAGTTCAACAGGTTAATTTTAATTCCAAAGATTATTAATCATCAAAATTTATTTTATGAGAAAGAGAATTCAACAAGCTGTTTTGCTAATGGCTTCTGTGTCATTTTTCAACCTTTCATGCCAGAAAGAAACGCAAAGCAATAATAAAGACCAGGGCCATTTAAAACAAACAAAAACTTTTTCTGCTGATGTAGTTGTTCGCTGGCTTAATATGCAGCTCGACATGCTGCGTGTGCCATTAGAAGCAGGCACCGGCTCTCAAGCTGCAAACCGTGCAATGGCTTATTGTGGTATTGCCACTTATGAATCTGTAGTACCGGGCATGCCA
>JBGTNK010000063.1:0-2216 GCA_041743125.1 Chitinophagaceae bacterium | reverse complement strand
GGGCCGGATGATGGAACCCTTTCGCCGTGGGCGTTAACAGCATCGTTGCCGTTTGCACCCGAAATTGTTCTTCCCGCCATTAATCATTGCATTCATCAGGCCAGGATGACCGAATTTAACTCTTATGGGTTCAAGGCATCTTTCAATCCTTCCCATCCGGGAAACCTTGGTAATCCATATGGATGGTGGGTTTCACCATGGCATTTCGGAATTAATCAGGGACCAATTATCCTGATGATTGAAAACTACCGCTCAGGTTTTCTTTGGAAATTAATGAAGCAGTGCCCTTATCTCGTTTCGGGATTACGACTGGCAGGTTTTAAAAATGGCTGGTTATAGCGATGCCAAAGTAGAATACATATTAGTGGATTGCCAATTGAACTGCCAAAGAAAATGGATGACATGTGTTTATGGTAATAAACGCAATGTTGAAATAATCGTTTCTGAAAATCCGGCTAATCCTATTTGTTCTATCAGGCTGCATTTAAAGCCAACGGAGCTTGTGATACTTAAAAATTATTGACCATTATATAGTTATTTATATAGCCGGATAGTGGTATGATAAGAAACATGTTTTACTGAAACGCTGGTCATAGTTTTTCGGTAAAGGGTAGATGACATTCGCGGTAATCGGAAACTATGGCAAAAAAAACAACAATAGAGGTGAATTACGGGGAATTCCAAAATATGGCTGAAACAATGAAAGCAATGGCTCATTCTGACAGGCTGATTATTCTGAAGGTATTGTGCAAAGAAAAGTCAGAGGGGCTAACGGTGAAAACAATTTATGAAACACTCGGTCTTCAGCAACCGGTAGTATCACGTCACCTTCAAATACTTAAGAATGCAGGTGTATTGCGGCGTTTGCAGGAAGGACAAAAAACATCTTATCGCATATGCATTAATAATAAAAAAATCGAGTCGCTGTTAAAATGTTTTTGTTGATTTTTTTATTTGTAGTCATACAGGGACCTGCCTGTGTATAATTAAATGTTATTAGGATGATAGAAAAAATTGTTTCCTGGTCAATCCGCAACCGCTTTTTTGTTTGGTTAGGCATCATCCTTATAATTATAGGAGGCGTGTATTCCATTAAAGAAACGCCGGTTGATGCACTGCCTGATCTCTCCGAAAACCAGGTGATCATATTTACGGAATACATGGGCCGTAATCCCAAAATCATGGAAGACCAGATAACCTATCCACTGGTGTCAAACCTGCAGGGTATTCCCAAAATAAAATCCATCAGGGCCGCTTCCATGTTTGGCATGAGCTTCATCTTCGTGGTGTTCAAAGATGATGTGGATGAATACTGGGCACGTACACGGGTATTGGAACGGCTCAATTATGCGCAAAGATTTTTACCGCAGGGCGTTATCCCCAGCCTGGGCCCGGATGGTACAGGCCTGGGACATGTTTTTTGGTACACCCTGGATGGTAAAGGATATAATTTAGGTGAACTGAGAGCCTTACAGGATTGGTATGTAAAGTTCGCTCTTCAAAATGTGGAAGGGGTGAGTGAAGTAGCTTCTTTCGGTGGTTTTCAAAAACGTTACCAGGTTACGCTTGATCCGCACAAGCTGGTTTACTATGGTATTCCCCTGATGGATGTAACCCGTGCTGTTGCTGCCAACAACCGGGACGTTGGTGGCAGCGTGTATGAAATGAACGCTACCGGCTATCTCATTCGTGGTTTGGGTTATATCACCAGCCTTGAAGATATTAAAGAAATACCCGTAGGTACGTATAAATCCATTCCAATAAAGCTCAGCGATATTTCAGAAGTACAAATGAGCTCCGATTTAAGACTGGGCATTGTAGAAGAAAACGGTGAAGGCGAAGTTGTTGGCGGAATTGTAGTAATGCGCTTTGGAGAGAACGCCAAAGATGTGATCGAAAGGACGAAAACAAAAATGAAGGATGTAGAAAAAGGGCTGCCACCAGGTGTGAAATTCAAAACAGCTTATGACCGGAGCGATTTAATATTCGCTGCTATAGATACCCTGAAGGAAGCGCTCTGGCAGGAGGTGCTTATAGTTTGCATCATAGTTATTCTTTTCCTCTTTAGTGTTCGAAGTGGTTTGGTGGCAATTATATGCATACTACTTTCTGTATTGATCGGTTTTATACTAATGAAATTGTTTGGTATTACCGCGAATATACTATCGCTGGGAGGCATTGCGCTGGCCATAGGCGATGTAGTAGATCCGGGTATT
>JBGTNK010000062.1:0-47960 GCA_041743125.1 Chitinophagaceae bacterium | reverse complement strand
GTGTTATTAACCCACATGGAAATGGTACAGCTTGTCGCTTCTTTAAAATCATTGGCACCCGGGTATTTGATGGCTTTGTCAATGACTCCTTTCACTGCTTTTCCTGAAACGCCATCAACCGAAGCAAGTGGATTCTCACTTGGAAAATTAGCCCGGATACTGTCTACTGCATTCATTAATGGGTTTGTAGTGGTGCCATCAAAGGCAACGTAGAACTTCAGTGGCCCACCAGGAACATTAGCATCCTTTTTATAATCGCCCAGCGATGGTCTGTCTAACTTTTTGCATCCATAACTCAGGAGTACAAGTATTGAAGCTGACAACAAAATTTTGAATATATTTTTCATGCTTTATTTTTTAAATTTTACCACTCAGGATTTTGTGTCAATTTTCCGCCAGATAAAGTAATTGCCGCCTGCGGTATGGGATAATACCTGGCCCGGTGTGCATATCCTAATGGTCCAAGAACAGATAATGCGTCTCCCCATCGTACCAGGTCATAAAACCGTTTGCCTTCCATGGCCAGTTCGTAATGTCTTTCATTTTTAATGGCTGTTCGCATCTGCGCCTGGTTTACAAAAGGAATAGGTGGAACTATGGTACGGCTTGGTCCAAGATTTCCGCTTGCCCGGTTTCTTATCAACTCCAGATTGGTGGCAGCAGCAGGACCATTTCCTGATTCGTTTAAAGCTTCGGCCAACATTAAAATAACTTCAGCATATCTGTAAATCCTATGATTGATCCAGCCTGCACCACCATTATTATTAAAATAGCCGGTAAATTGTCTCATGGTAGGATCATTTCCGGTATATAATTTTTTATTCCAAAAGGGCTGTGCCAGGCCTCCTTGTCCATCCGGGTTTGTATATGCGGGTAAGGTAGCGCCGTGGCCTCCTAATGCCGGACCGCCATCAAACTGCCCAGAGAATAAAATAGTTTGCTGCTTACGTGGATCATCAGCAGTAAATGCATCTACAAGACTTTGAGTAGGAGCATTCCATCCCCAGCCCAAATTCCATTCAATCGGAGCACCATTCTGTCTCACCTGTTGGGATGTACCCCAGAATGTTCCGTTATCTAAGGCGCTATTATTAACAGCATTTTGTCCAACGGTTGCGTTCATTTCAAAAATAGATTCAGGACCATTTTTACCTCCTCCTATCGCACTATTAAAAGTTTCTCTCCAGTTATCAGAAAAATTAGGGGTCAAAGAATATTCTCCGGAAGCAACAATTTCATTGCAAAGACCTATCACTCTTCCCCAATCCTGGCGGAACAAATAGGTTTCTGCCCACATAGTTTTAGCTGCCCCGCTGGTCAATCGTCCCGGGAACGCACTCTCACCTGTAGCTTTATTCCAGTTAACAGGTAATAAAGCTGAAGCTGCCTGCAGATTAGAATCGATGAATGCATAAAGAACAGGCACAGTAGATTTTTCTTTAATCCCGTCTGTTGGGTTTACTATGCGGAAATTTATGAGCGGAACCTGCCCGTAAGTTTTAACCAGTTCCCAATAGGCATAAGCCCTGAAGAAAAGTGCTTCGCCCACATTCCTGAGGGAAGAAGGGTCCGACACTTTTAAGGAGTCTGCTGTATATAGTGCTTCGTTTGCCGCATTGATCATTGCAAAATGATCGTCCCAATAGCTATTCGGCGCCCAATCATCTTTTGAATACTGGTAGGTATCAAATTCAGTCACCACTTCTTTTCCATCATTGGCGTCGCTGCCTTTTTGCGCATCATCATCGCGGATGCTGTGAAAATCGATCCATGGTAAAGTTGAAAATCCGGCATAGCTTCTCAGGATATTATACATCCCTAAAACCTGTGCTTCCAGTGCTCCCTGGTTCAAATCATCCAGCGTGGCGGTCAGTGGCCTTCTATCCAGGAATTTTTTGCAACCTAGCCCCGAAAAAAGTATTGGGATCAATACAAGCAAGCCCCAGAAAAAGTTTTTATTTATTTTCATACCAAAAAGTTTTGTAGTTAAAAAGTTACGTTCAAACCAAAGGTGGTCACCACGGGAATTGCGCCACCAGCATTGTCATATCCAAAGGCCGTGGCATCACCTCCATATTCAGAGGTATACCCCAAATTATTTTTCCATGTCTTCAGGTTTTGAACATTACCATAAACCCTCAGATCTTTTATTCTGAATTTGGATAGCAGGTTTTTGTTGATATTATATCCCAATTGAATATTCCTGATACGGAAATAACTTCCATCCTCAATATTATAACTTGACCCATTGTAATTAAAACGATCACCCTGGCCTACTAACGGTACCCAGTTTGAAGTACCAGGTCCGTTCCACCTCCCAATTTTATCGCCGGAATAATTCACCCGCTGGAATGGAGATTCAAGAGAACCCCATGTGCGGAAGATCTGGTTGCCATATACGCCGGCCACATCAATACCCAGGCTTAAACCCTTATAGTCAAGATTAATGGAACCTCCATAAGTAAAATCAGGCGTAGGATTGCCAATCATCGTTTTATCATCGGCGGTAATCAACCCATCAGGACCTTTCCCATCTGGTCCGTTTATATCTTTAAACTTAAAATCTCCCGGTCTGTATGCTCCGATAGAAGAAGCAACAGGTGATGCCAATATATCAGCATAACTCTGATAGATACCTTCTACAACGTATCCATAAAAATATCCGATTGGCAAACCTGGAGTAGTTCTGCTTTCGGCTGAACCATTGTTTTGAAACCTGCGGGATAAAACGCCTGTTGGCAATTCTGAGCTCAGGCTCTTTACTTTATTATCCAGGAAGGTAATATTTCCTGATACTGACAATGTCAGATCCCGGGTTATGTTTTGATTCCATGTGGCGGAGAATTCTTCACCCCAGTTTCTGATACTTCCACCATTTACCAGTTTATTCTTCAAACCTAAAGGTGATCTGTCCACGTAGGTCATCAGATCATTCGTTGTTTTATTAAAATAATTGGCTTCAAAATGCAGCTTGTTGTTAAATGCGCTTAATTCAACGCCTACTTCCCAAGCTTCCACTGTTTCCCATTTCAAATCAGGGTTAGGAAGATATTCCCTGTCTGCTGCTGATAAAACGGTGGTTCCAAATACCGCATTGGTGCCAGTATTTAATCGCGGATAAAAAGGATAATCAAGCGGGGTACCATCGAGCCTGGAAGCAGTTTGATTACCCAAAACACCAACAGAACCTTTCAGCTTAAGGAAATCAACATAATTCTGCGTTTCCATAAAGGCTTCCCTTGTTAAATCCCATGCTGCTCCCACGGCCCAGAACTGCTGGTTACGGGTGTCTGGTGGCAGACGGGATGAAGCGTCATCCCGGAATGATGCATTTAGAAAATATTTGTTCTGGTAATTATATAATACTCTTCCCAGGTAGGAAACGGTAGCATATTCACTCTGGCTTGAACTTGCTGATGTACTTGATGGATCCTGGAATCCATTATTTATATACCAAAATCTTGGATCGTTAGGAATTGGTAATGCAGTGGGCCCGCTTGCCTGTCCTGCACGGCCTGACCGATTGAAATTACTGAAATAGTATGTAGTAAAACCGCCGGTTGCAGTTATGCTATGGTCACCAAACTTTTTCTTATAATTCAACACATGATCCTGCTGGAATTTCCTGTACGTATTATCATCTTCCTGAACCCTGGTATTTTGACTGTATAAATAAGGTTCGTCCGTTTTAGGATTATAGGCATAATAAAGTGGCGTGTACTGTCGCCTGTTCACCGTACTTATATCAGCATATACAGTAGAACGGAAGGTGAAATTCCTGAGAAAACTGATTTCTGCAAAAGCACTTCCCACGGTTCTGTACTCAATATTCTTTGTTTTATTCCACTCACTTTCCAACTGCACTAATGGATTAACTACACCAGAGGATTGTAATCCTACATCAAGACCCGAATACAGATCCATATTAACACTGTCAGATCCATATGGATTTTTTACTAGAAATCTTTTTGTACCAGCTGAAACTTGCGGAATCACTTTTCTGGCCGCATCTAATACCCAGGTTGCATCATATGGATTGTCCTGCCTGGAGGCATTAAGATTAACTCCCAGCTTTATGGACTTACTAACTTTAAATTCATCGCTTAATGATATCAGTAATCTTTCCAATTTTTCTCTTCTTACTATACCTTCATCGGAAGTATAGCCTAATCCGAAGTTAAACCGGTTTTTTTCGCTACTGGCCGAAACACTTAAATTATTATTGCTGAAATTACCCGTTCTTGTAACGGCATCTATCCAATCTGTATCAGCAGTTAAACCAGTATAATCATAAGGATCAGTAGTGGGACCTGTTATATCACTTGCTCTTTCCTCTGCAAACAATAATTTAAATTCTTCCGCATTGGCCAGTTTGATTTTATCCACCAATTTTTTAAACCCATAACTGGTATTAAAATTTACAATGGTTTGTCCTGCTTTTGCTCTTTTGGTAGTGATGGCAATAACACCGGTTGCTCCTTTTACCCCAAAAATTGCCAGCGAGGAAGGATCCTTTAATATTTCAATCGATTCAATATCATTAGGGTTAATGTAATCGATATTATCATTAAAAATTCCATCAACAACGTAGAGAGGATTTACCTGGCCAATACTAACGGTTCCCCTTATGCGGATATCTGGTTTAGCTCCGGGAGTACCATTATTTACTACAGATAATCCGGCTACTTTTCCCTGCAGGGATGCAATAGGATTTGTATTAGGCTTATCCGCTACTTCTTTACCTGATATTTTTACTATTGAACCTGTCAGGTCTCTTTTATTTGCTGTACCATAACCAATCACTACTACCTGGTCAATAAGCTTGGTAGATATAGCAAGAGAAACTGTAATGGATGTTCTTCCCGCCAGGGCTATTTCCTGCTCGTCATATCCAACGGAAGAAATAAGCAAAGTCACATTTGTATTTGGCACGGTCAGCGTAAAATTGCCTTCACTGTTAGTAGTGGTACCGGAAGAAGTTCCTTTTATTTGCACAGATACACCGGCCAAGGGAATACCGCCCTCCCCCGTTATTTTACCACGTACCACTTCATCAAGAACATTGGCCGTAGCCGGCACTTCCTTAATAATGATGAGGTTATTTTCCATTACCTGGTATGCTAGTTTTGTCCTGAATAAAAGCAGGCTCAAAACCTCCGAGACAGGAGCTTCACTAACCGTAATTGAAATTTTTTCCCTGATATCTTTCAGGTCATTATTATACAGGAATCTGTACTGGGTCTGGTCTTCAATAGAACGAAGAACTTCGCCGATCTCTGTCTTTTTTACACGCAAACTGATCTTTTCCTGGCCAAATCCATTGGCAGCAACATTGAGTGTAAAAAACAGGACCAGCAAAATAGTAAGTTTCATAACAAGCAGCACTTTTGAATGTAGCGGCCTTTCAGCAACCGTCTGGAAACATTTCATATTTTTGGCAATTAGGGGGTTAAAAAATCCAACTATGACGGGTTGGTCTTTATGGTTTTAGCCTTCTTTTATTCGGGGAATGTAATAGCATTCCCCGTTTTTCGTTTTATCCCGGATTTAAATTATTCAGATGATGCAACATATATTTCATGACCTTCTATTTTATAATTAAACAAAATCGTTTGCTTTAAATAGTTGAATGCCTGATCTACTGTTTCTTTTTCAAAAGACCCATTAAAATTCAATTTCTTCACTTTGTCATCCTTAAAAATGATATTCACATTATACCATCTTTCCAGTTTCTTTGCGAGTTCTTCAAAATTATCTCTGCGAAATTCGAGTCGGCTGTAGAGCCAGGCTGTTTCAAACCGTGCACTGTCAGTTTTGGTGCTGTCTATATGCGTGATGGTGAATAACGAATTGTTTACCTCTCCTGCGAAAGATTTCCTCTCTTCAGACAATTTTAATGATGGATTTGCTGCTTGTTTAGAAACAACGAGCTTTTGATTTGGTGCCATCTGGATGGCCTTACTCAGTGAGTCTTCATGCCTAAAAACCTGAACCACCCCTTTATACAAAGTGGTTTCTACATTCTTATCATCAGGATAAGACTTTACATTGAATTCAGTTCCCAGCACCCGTATATCAAAGCCGGAAGTATGAACAATAAAAGGCCGGTTCGGTTGTTTTACCACGTCAAAAAAAGCTTCACCCTCTAAGCTGACTTCCCGGGTTGATCCGCTAAAATCATTATCATAAGATAATTTGGAACCGGCGTTTAGCCATACCGTAGTTCCATCATGAAGTAAGGAGCGGGTTCTGGTTCCATTTTGAGTAATGATTTTCTCTGAACCGGGCTTTTGCGATACCGGCCCGAAAGTTCCAATCCCTTTCCATAACCAACCTACCAGCACAAGGGCGATTAAAATTCCTGTAGCAAAATAAATTCTTCTGCTTTTCCGGTTTCTTTTCTTCCGGATTATATTGTCTTCCTCCATTTCTTCGCTGGCCGCACGGCTGATGATTCGGGAAACCGACTTATTTGCATCAAAACTGTCTTCTACCGTATTATTATTTTGTTTTTCTTTCCAGATCCGGACCAGGAGATCATATTGTTGCTGGAGAAGTGCGTCGTGTCTTAACAGCTCAGTAAGTTCCTCCAGTTCTTCAGGGGAGGCTTCGCCACTCAGAGATCTGGCAATAAGATAAAATATGTGATCAGGGGTTTCCAGGCAGCAGAACAATTGTTGTTACCATTAAGACAGCAAAAAAGGAATCATCTACTAAAAATAATCTTGCTTTTTCTTAAATTTCTTTATTGGGAAGAAGGGAGGAAAAGGAATTGGAGGATTTTGCCGGGCTATTTATTTTTAGTGCCTGACAGATTTTTCTGACAGCAATCGCCATTTGTGCGTCAATTGTGTTAACGGATATATTGAGAATGTCTCCCACTTCTTTATATTTCAAACCATCTTCCCGCACAAGTTTAAAAATCATTTTACAACGAGGGGGCAGGTCTTCTATAGCATGATGCATATCGGCCATCATTTCAGTCGTGATCATTATATTGTATGGATCCGGTGCAAATTCATCCAATACCGTATCCAGGTAATCAAAAGGAGCGGCAATTAACTGATGTGCTTTTTGAGAAAGGGAATTCAGGGATCGGTTCTTTACTGCCACGTATAAATAAACTGTGATATTTTCTATTTCGGTGATCTGGCTTCGGTTTGACCATAATTTGACGAAAACATCTTCAACTACTTCTTCAGCAATTTCTTTGGATCGAACCAAGGATACGGAAAATTGAATTAATTTTTTTCCAAAAAGCAAATAAAGTTGAGTAAATGCCATTTCGTCCCCGCTGGCTACAGTTTGTTGCAGTTCTTTTAACTGTAAATTGGTATGAAGATTATTGGCAGACAATCAGAGCGTTTTTGATTCAAGCAGTAAACTAAGGTAAAATAAATATCCAAAAGTGCTATAGGTTTTTTCTTTCTATGTATGTTATTACCAACTTTAAATAAAATTTATAGTTTATTCCCTGAATTTGTCCTTTATTAAACAGGAATGATACGATATAATGTTAATATCCCTAAAAACTGTAGCACCTTCTTAAAAAAATATTCAGCCTTCTTCCTATCTTAACCTCCGGCACCAATACTTAAGTATAGCCGAGTTTACCAGGGAAGGTCGGTGATTGATTTACCGGGTTCAAGATAAATGCCTTTAAGACCAGCCATTTCGGCTCCTTTTACATTGTTTAATGAATCATCAACAAATATTGTTTCGGCAGGATCAATATTACTTTGCTCAATTACAAACCGAAAGGCTGCCACATCAGGTTTGCGTAATTTGATCAGGTGAGAATACCATGCTTTTTCAAACATATCATCAAAATTTGCGGCATACACTTTTTTATATTTTTCCTGGAATGCGGTATGGTGAATTCCGTTGGTATTACTGAAAAGAAAAAGGCGATAATCCTTTTTCAAATCATTTAATAAATTTATTCTTTCCAGCGGATAATCTAAGAGCAACGCATTCCAGGCGTCGGTTACGATATCATCCGAAACGGGGGTTGAAATCAATTTTCTTACTTCGCTGATAAATACTTCATCACTTATTTTCCCTTCTTCATACGTCTTAAAGAAGGATTCAGCATGTCCCAATGCAAATAATTCATCAATATTCAGGATACCCAGGTTTTTATATGCAAGCGTTGTTTTTGAAATATCAATAGGAAGGATGACGCCACCCAGGTCAAATATAATATTCTTGATTCCACTTATCATTTTTGTTGTTTTGTTTACTATTATGATTATTTCCTATTGTGCCTCTCCATTCAAATAACAGATAAGATGGATCATACTGGTAGAAGCTATTTTGTTTTTGTTTCAGCCTCCAGCTTTATTAATCCTTTGCTGATTTCAGGATTACTCATAAATAACTTCCAGATTAACCCGGTTCTGTAATTTTCAATCATTACCACCATTGGTGCCTGGTTCAGGCCCATATAAATTTCTGAACACCAGTTTTCCGAAAGATTAAATGCATCCCTGAAACCAAACTCGCCCCATAAAAATTTGCCATAGTTGAAATAAAAATTTTTCAACGCCTTCATTGACTCTTCCGGTGTGTAAGGAAATGAACTGATAGCTCCCGTTGGTGCTATCTTTCCCCGGTCCTGCCGCTGAACAGGTTCATCTGCTGAATATCGAAAAGGTCCGTCGCTTGCTGTTAATCCCCAGCAACTGTCACTATAACCCACATATTGATTGGGATTTTGTACACAATAGCGATGATTTATCAGTGCTATGTTTTTATTATTGGTAAAATAGTTGGTGTACTTATCTGTAATAAAATGCGGATCAAAACCCAGGTATGAATAATGCGTAAAAAACAAGGGTCCTCCTGATGAAACACCCACATCGAGTTTAATATCAAAATATTTTTTCCCGTTTGTATAAGCCGCTCCGTCGTCCGTTCCTCCCCAATTTTTCCTGTATTGTTTTGCAAAGTTATCCTGGCTGGCCCAACCACTGTAGTAAAACGAAGCAGGTATGGAATGAGTAGGAGATGAAATGGCAAGCAAATAGGTCGCCATGGTTTCGTTCCACCCTATTAGGCGGTGATTAACTATCCAGCCCTTATCGGGAGACCAATGCCAGTAAAGGAATTTACTACCCGGGTTCTGTTTATACCAATCCCATTCAACCCGGTGCCAGATTTTTGTAATTTTATCCCTTATCGTTTTTTCTGCTAAGTTATTCAGATTAAAATACGCTTTTGCAGTTAACAAACCCTGAACCAGGAAAGATGTTTCTACAAGGTCTCCGCCATTATCCCGGCTTCCAAAAAAAGGTTCCACCTTACCTGTTGGCCCATCAATAAAGTGAGGAAAAGCGCCATGAAATTTTTGTGCCTTTTCTAAAAAATTGATGATTTGATTGAAACGTTCCACTGCCTTTTCCCTTGTTACAAATTTTCTTTCTGTCCCGGCCACCAATGCCATCATCCCAAAACCAGAGGCACCCGTAGCTACCATATTTTTCCGGCCCATGATATTCTCTTTTGCTAAACCGCTGGTTTTTTCTGCGCCTTCCCAATAATAACGGAAACATGCTTCCTGTACCATAGAAAGCAATTCATCATCAGTCATTGCCGCGGTTTGTACAAAGGCAGCCCGTGATACATTTGTTTCTTCATAATCGTGGTCAAGAAAAGAGATTTTATATTGATAGGCCAGGCCAGTTTGACCGGTATAATCTGCAAACCGGTTTATACCCGGAGATTGGATCCCTACGGGTAAAAATTTATTGCCACTTTCTGATCGATAAATTTTAATAAACTTAATAGCAGAATCTAAAACCGGTTTCCATTCTAAATCCACATGCCTGGCATATCCGGTTAAAGATTGTATAGCAGGTACCGCTTTTATGGTCGTATTTTTTTCAGTTGATATAAATTCAATATCATCAATATAAATGGTATGTTTTTTCCCATCTTCATTTTTTTGAGAAAAAACAATGGCAATAAATTTTTCAGGATCAGAAAAATTCAAATTGGGATATTGATCAAGCGGCATTAAAATTCTATTCCATGAATTTTTAACGCTTCCTTCAATAACGCTTAACCTGAATAAAGAACTATCGCTTTTCATTAATTGAATAACAGGAAGGTCGTCGGTAGTCGTTATGCCTGGGGAGACATACATCCAGAAAGAAAGAAATTTTGCTGGTTTAAAATGGTCCTGCCCCCTGAAATGCTGTTTAAAAACGGATGCCTGCCATTTTCCTTTTTTCCCGTTTACATATTCTAATTGAAGGGCATTACCTGGTGTATGAAAAACTATTTCGCTAACCGGTAACTTTTTATTAAGATGATTGACCGAAGAAGGCGCCTGGAAATTGACAGAGCTATAAAAATAATTGCCTGTCATGCGGCTGTTTGTAAAAAAAATATACTCGTAAGGATCTTCCCGGGCTTGAGTAGCGATAGAGATAAGCAGACTATAAAACAGCAAATTTTTTTTCATATCATTATTGAAAATTGATGATTAAGGTAAGGGGTCATACCCGCTTCCGCCCCAGGGATGGCACCGGCCGATTCTTTTTACAGTAAGCCAAATCCCTTTTAATAAACCATATTTTTGAAATGCCTCCAAAGCATAATGAGAACATGTTGGTTGAAACCTGCATTTGGGTCCTAACCATGGTGAAATCACCAACTGATAAATTTTTATCAGCAAAATAAAGGGCAATCCAAGTATATGGAGGATCGTTTTCAATTTTTTTTATTAATAATATCCACAAGTCTTAACAATGCTATCCGGATACTTTTAAAAATTTCATCATAAACTGGTAGTTCCTTCCCGGTATATATGAAGAAAACATTCAAGTTCCTGTTTTGTTCCTTCAATTTATCTTGCAAAAATTTTTTTTGTACCCTGTAGGCTTCCTTTGTTAACCGCTTTATCCTGTTTCGGCCTACCGCAGTCTTAAAGATCCGGCTGCTTGCTCCAAAACCGGCTTTCAGGGAAACATCAGAAAAATCATGAACAATATAAAAAACACGAAAAGATGGGCAGGTAAATCTTTGGCCGCTTTTAAACAATTGTTCGGTTTGCTTGCTACTCTTCAATCTTTCCTTTTTCCCCAACGTATTTGGCTTACCCACTCAAGACAGTTTTTGAACAATTTAGTGGAAAAAAAATAGCCCCTGAATATTGGGGCTAAAATTATTAATATGACCTAAAATAGCCCTCAGGAGCTGTGGAAGGATCACAAGGTTTACTTTAATTTTCTCTCATCAGAAACAGACAGTTTCTTGCGGCCTTTGGCCCGGCGACTTGCCAGTACTTTACGACCGTTCGCGGTTGCCATACGCTTACGAAAACCATGAACGGTTTTGCGACGCTTACGATGAGGTTGGAATGTACGTTTCATAATTATTTTTCTTTTTCACTTATTTTGAAATGTGTGCCGGGAGAACGGCTTGGTTTTCAAGTTTCAAGTTCTGCCTGGATGAAGGGGTTACCATAACCCGATTCTGCCCAGGCGGGATGAAAGGACGGCAAAGTTAAGGGAAAGCAGTCAGGTGTAGGAACAGGAAGAAAAAAAATTCAAAAAATGAGTTTGCGGGTACAATGGTCCTGAATGCCTAACGAAGATCAATATGTTTTGATTTTACGGTTGCTCCAAAGAAAATACTGGCGTGGTTATCAAAATCTTCAGCAGAATCGGTTGTTACGAAAATCCGTTGCCCATTCTTACTGCATTTTTTCTCAATTTCTGCGTGCCGGATTAAATAATCTTCCAGGCTGTTAGCTACAATTTCTCCCTGGGATAGCAGTTTTACGCCAATGGGCAAATATTCCTGAATTTTTTCTTTGAGCAATGGATAATGGGTACATCCCAATAATAAGACATCAATATCCTGTCTCTTTTCAAATATGCTTTTTAAATTATTTTTTACAAAATAATCAGCCCCGGAATTTCTGTGTTCATTATTTTCAATAAGTGGTACCCACATAGGGCAAGCTTCCTGGTACACCCTTAAATCAGGGAAAAATTTTTCGATCTCAACAGGATAGGAACCAGAAGCTACCGTTCCGTTGGTGGCCAGGATACCCACTGCGTTTGTTTCTGAAAAATTTCCAATGATTTCGGTGGTGGGTCTTATCACTCCCAAAACTCTTTTGCCAGGAGCAAGCAATGGCAAATCCTTTTGTTGAATAGTTCTTAAAGCTTTTGCAGATGCAGTATTACAGGCGAGAATTACCAGCGAACATCCCTGGTCAAAGAGCCATTGTACGCACTGAAGGGTATAATGGTACACGGATTCAAATGAGCGATTCCCATAAGGCGCACGGGCATTATCCCCAAAGTAGATATAATCGTATTGAGGAAGCTTAGTGATTATTTCTTTTAAAACCGTTAAGCCCCCATAGCCGGAATCAAAAACACCTATAGGACTATCTTTTTGCATAAGACAAAAATAAGAACAGGTTTATAGAATAATCTTTTATTATTTGAGGAATTGCATTGATGATGAAAAAGCAAAAGCTGCATCTTTATCCTGATGCAGCTTTTAAGTATCTTATAATAGATATCTCCGGTATTTATTTTGCCCCTGCAGGTGGTTTGTACCCTGGTAATAATTGTGGAGGTATTGTAACATTTAATTTTTTGGCCACCGGCTGCAGGAGATTATCGCTATCAGGAGCCACAATTATAGACTCACGGGATAATATATGCGTGTATCCTTTTTCTTTAGCAACAGCATTAATAGCATCCTGTATTTTTTTCATAACAGGCGCCAGCAGCTGACTTTGTTTATTTTGAACCGCTTCCTGCGCTATTTGTTGCCAGTTTTGCAAGGTCTGAACCAATTGACCTAGTTCTTTACCAATTTGCTCTCTTACTGCAGCAGGAGCAGGATGTAAACTATCCCGATAAATGCTATCCTTGTAAGTATAAGTGGCGAGTAAAGAACTGTATTCTTTACCAACTGTATCTTCCTGGTAGATCCGCACGAGAGAATCAATTTTTGCTGCCTCTGGCATCAGGTATAAAATAGTTTCAGCATCAATATAGCCAATTTTGGTTTGTGCATTAATGTCGCTTGTTGCAAAAAGTAATACGGCCATTACTGCAAACATTTTCAATTTTTTCATCTTTTGTGTTTGATTTGTTATTGCCCCACACAGGGTGCTTTTTTTGATATATTTTTTAAAGAGCAGTTTTACAAATAAAAAGTTGCCAGTTTTCTTTTCTTTAACATATTTCCTCACAGCCTCATTTCGCTTATATCACAGAAATTAGAAAAAAGCTTCTTATTTAATTCCTGATACCTAATTCTTTTAACACATCTTCACTCTTGTCTAGTTTTGGGTCGGCAAATATAATGGTAATTCCTTCACTTTTATCCAGTACAAAATCATAACCTCTTTGCGTAGAAATTTTTTGAACGGCGTTGTAAACCTTATCCTGAATGGGTTTTACCAATTCCTGCCTTTTTTTAAACAAATCACCTTCAAAGCCAAAACGTTGACGTTGAAGATCCCTTAAATCCTTTTCTTTTAAAAATAACTGGTTCTCTCTTTTTTTCTTCAGATCATCGCTTAACATTACCTGCTCTGCCTCATATTCCTTGTACATTTTGTCCAGGTTCCCCTGTTTAGCATCAATATCTTTTTGCCAGTCAAAGGCAAGTGCATCCAGTTGTTTTTGAGCCTGCGTATAATCAGGCAATTTATCCAATATGTAACGGGTATCTATAATTGCATATTTCTGAGCCTGCCCCGCCAGGGATATAAAAAGTAGACAGCAAACTGCCAGTATTATTTTTTTCATTATTAATAAATTTATGTACTAGAGATGGTTGATACTCTTTAATAGTTGCAGAATTCTATCTGCCATGCCTTGTTATTATTCCGGTTCAAAGCCAAGCATAAAAGTAAATTTGGACGCATTCTTTAATCCTCCGCCAGGTTGAATGCGATCGAGTCCGATTCCATAATCAAAACCAAGTAATCCAAACATGGGCAAAAAGAATCGCATACCAATTCCGGTGCTTCGTCTCAGCCTGAAGGGGTTATACTCCTTGAAATCATACCATCCATTTGCCGCTTCAAAAAACACAAGTCCATAAATAGTACTTCCCGGATTTGTAACAAGAGGATATCTCATTTCCAATTGGTATTTATTGAAAATGGTAAAAAACCTGGATGCATTTTGCTGGTCAGGATTAATAGTTGGATCAGAAGTCTGGTATACGGGATAACCGCGGTGTGCTATGATATCATACCCTAACAAACCATAATTATTAGTAAGACCAGCATCGCCAACCTGGAATCTTTCAAAGGGAGAATAATCCAATTTACTATTATAACGGCCCATGAATCCATATTTTGCGGCCAGCTTCATAACAAATTGCCGGTTCTTTTCGGCGCCACCGGGTTTGCCAATAGGCACAAACCACTCTGCATTAAAACGCCATTTATGATACTCAGGGTTTTTATATGGATTTGTTGAATTAACCAAATCAGGATTAAATAATGTATAGGGGGGAGTAAACTGAACACTTGTTGCAAAGCTGGATCCACTTCGTGGAAAGATGGGATCAAATACAGATGACCGTTGTAAGGCTAGTTTCAAACTAAAATTATTTGCAGTGCCATCCCTGATTCCTTCAAAGATGGGATAGTTCCGCATCTTATACTGCGTAAAATTTAATGAATATACCAGGCTGAAATAATCATCAGGCCATTTTAACTGCTTTCCTAAAGAAACAGAAAACCCGTTTACTTTTAAAAAAGTGGTATCAGACCTCGCATTATCAATTCGCCCGGTAAAGGGATCAAAAGCGTTTGAATATTTACTGTTATTATATCCAAAGGTCAATGAGTTTCTTTTCTTACCGCCTAACCATGGCTCAGTAAAAGAAAAATTATAAGAGCGAAAAGCTTTTCCATTGGATTGTACACGAACACTTAACTTTTGTCCGTCCCCGGTAGGTAAAGGATCCCAGGCCTGTTTCTTCCATATATTCTTTATTGAAAAATTATTGAAGGTAACTCCCAATGTACCCGTTAGCCCGATACCACCTCCCCAACCGGCAGATAGCTCTAACTGGTCTGATGATTTCTCTTCCACTTTCCAGTTAATATCAACTGTGCCGTCATCCGGATTGGGTACCACACCCGGGTTAATAGTTTCCTGGTTAAAATATTGCAAGTTGCCCAACTCACGGGTAGACCTGATCAAATCCGTCCGGCTGAAAAGTTCACCGGGCATGGTTCTTAGTTCCCGTCGTATTACATGGTCTTTTGTTCTTTCATTGCCGGCAATGGTTACATTCTTGATCCTGGCCTGTGGTCCTTCGGTTATTCTTATTTCATGGTCAATAGTATCATTATAAACCGCTGTTTCCACTGGTTCTACGCGGAAGAATAAATATCCATCATCCATATAATAACCGCTGATATCACCACCGTCCTGCGACATTTCCTTACCCAACCTTTTATTCAATATTTCTATATTGTAAACATCACCTTTTGTAATGCCCAATACCACATTTAAAAGTGAATCAGCATACTTGGCATTCCCCTTCCACGTAATGTTTCCAAAATAATATTTCCTGCCTTCCTCCACTTTTATATCTACGTATAATTTACTGTCCTTTGTAATCTGCGTATCCTCTATGATTTGAGCATCCCGGTATCCCTGTGAATTATAATACTGCAACACTTTTGCTTTGTCTTCCTCATATTTTACAGGATTAAACTTTGCGGAACTAAACAGTTTGAACCTAAAATACGGATCAAGAACTTCCTTTGTTTTACTAAGAGAAAGAAAGCCCCAGTCATTCAGATATTCCTTAAAGCTTGGTCTTTCTGTTTCGCCATAAGGGCTTTGATATTTTAAAGGAAACAAAGTAAACTTGCTCATTTCCTTGGTCCCCTTCATTTTCTTTTTCAATTTCAGATCGGTCAATTTTTCATTCTCGAAAAAATTAACTTCATCAATGCGTACTTTCTTTCCTTTGTCCACATAGATGGTTAATGCATTTGAATTAGCATAGGAAGGATCAGGCTTTTCTTCAAGCCGTACAGTAATATTTTGAAACCCTTTATCGCGGAAAAACTTAGCGGTAACCTCATCAATATTGCGCCGCATGTTTTCTGTAATAAGTGTTTGCTTGGTAAGGCCAATTTTTCCCTGCAGTTCTTCCGCCTCCGATTTTTTAATCCCTATGAATTTGAAATTGCCCAACCGGGGTCTCTCTTCTACTTCAATCTCTATGCTTACCCTGTCATCCTGAATGCCCGTAACATAAATCTGAACATTGGCAAAAAGTTTCTGGCGCCACATATTGGCGATAGCCTTGGCGAAAATATCGCTGCCCGGATGGTTAAATTTATCGCCAACCTGCAATCCTGAAATAGACAAAACGATGGCAGTATCCAAATGATTAATACCTGAAATAGAGACCTTTGATATTGTGAACTCTCTTGGTATTCGTGCATTTTCCCATTCCAGTAACTTAGGGTCTACAGATGTGGACGTAGTATCATCCTGTGCCTGTAACATAAGTGCAGATGAAATAGTAAAGACCAATAAAAAACTAAGCCGCAAAGTTCCTTGTAAAAAATTCCGGGAAAGAAACCCTCCGAAGAAATTTTTAATACCAATAGAAATTATTTTTAGCACTCTTGTTCTGATAGAAAATCGCTGCATGGTTATTTGTTCAAGTAGTCTTGTTTCATCTGCCGGTAGCGAAATGAATGCAATCAGCTTGTTGTTTGAATTTTATAAAAAACCGCCAAACTTTTGTTGCGGCGGCAAATTAATGGTAATTATCGAAAGGGTTTGTTAAAAGAGACTTGTAAAAAAAGTTACCGGCAACACTTTTCCAGCCCCATTTTCATTTATTATTTATACATTTTACCAATTAGAAAATCATTTGAATCCTATACCAATTATCAGATAACTGGTCAAATTATTTGTCCATCCAATCCATTTTTCAATTGTTCTCCTGTTTTACCAAATCTTCTTTCCCGGCCCTGATAATCCAAAATAGCTTCATACAGATTTTCCTTCCTGAAATCTGGCCACCGCACTTCAGTAAAATACAATTCAGCATAAGCTAATTGGTACAATAAAAAATTACTGATCCTGAATTCGCCACTGGTCCTTATCATTAATTCCGGATCCGGGTATTCACTGGTGCAAAGAAATCGTTGCAAAGTATCCTGGCTGATTGCCTCCACATTCAACCGTCCTTGCTTTACTTCAAACGCTATATTCTTAACAGCATTTAATAATTCCCAACGCCCACTGTAACTCAGGGCCATTATCAGATTCAATCCTTTGTTCTCTTTAGTAAAATCCAGGGCTTCCTTAAGTTCCTGCCGCGCATATTCGGGCAACATGTTCATATCCCCTATAACATGAAGCTTAATGTTGTTTTTATGCAGGCTTTCCACCTCTTTCCTGATAGTACTTACTAAAAGTTCCATAAGTCCTATTACCTCGTATTCTGGTCTGTCCCAGTTTTCTGTGGAAAAAGCATAAAGTGTAAGAAATTCTATTCCCAACTCGGCGCATCCTTCTACAATATTCCTAACACTCTCCACTCCATGAAAATGCCCATAAAGTCTGTCCTGGCCCTGCTCCTTAGCCCAGCGACCATTACCATCCATTATAATAGCAATATGGCGTGGTAAATGGTTCTTATCAATTTTCTGCAAACTTGCTGACATATAAGGCTTATCCCCTCATACTTTAAACAGGGGGGGCAAAGGTATCTGATTTGAAGGGATTCAGTGAAATCAGGCTATCAAAATTATTAAACAACCAGGAATACTAATCAGCGGTGGGGCATTTATAGGACTGCAGATTGAAGGTAAGATGGATCATTGCTGTAATAAACTGGTCCTTTTGTTTGCTATTTCCCCGCTGACGTCCCGGAATTCCAATAGGTTCACCCACCTCGTAGGAACGATCACTTAATAAATAAGACTGCGAGGGACTATTATCAGCATTTGCCGGAAAAACGGAAGGATCAACATATGTTTTACTTACATCGTCGAGGTAATCTGTATTGGTATAGCGGTGAAGCACTTCAAAACCAATATTTAAACGCTCATTGATTGAATATTTTATACCGGCTCCAAACGGTATGCTGATACCCATGGTACTATATTGTTTTCTATCCGGGTAAAGGGGTGAACCCTGTCCTTCTGTACCGATTGGGCGCAAATAGACTTTATCTTTTCCAATAAATGCAAATGGATCGTAGCTAAATGCTCCCACTCCTAAAGTAATATAAGGGGTAAAATTAAAACCCGGCTCACCTGGCATAAATCGAAAAAAATTAAAATCACCCTGTAAAGCCAGTTCCCAAACGTTAGTATTAAAACTAAGATTGCGACGATACATATACTCATTATCTTTATTATGAATATCTGAATAACCTAAACGGGCATAGGAGGCGCCTATACGTGCTGAGATATAATTGCTGAAATTTTTTCGGAAAAAAAACGTGGCAGCCATTTTGGGCCTATTGAGATTCGCACGGGTGTTCAGGTCGCCAAAATAATGACCGGCCCCTATACCTATTCCAAACTCGCCTTCCTGAACGATGGCATTTTGTGCCAAAATTCCTCCTGAAAATAGAGACAGAACCAAGCCAATTACTAAAACAAAAATATTTTTCATCGTAAACGTTTGATTTAAAACCGCCAGATGGATCTTATCAGCTCCATTTGATCATTCTACCTGTTAGAAAAAAAAAGTATGGCTGGTTTATCATATCCTGGTGGGACTCGTGTGAATTAATAACGCCAAAATAGCAATTTTCTTTTATCCTATGGCTTTAATTTGCAGGATTTACTATAAATCACGGGAAAGGAAAATAAAGAATTAACTGTAACCCCGACAAGCAGGTCATGTTTATTTTCCCGGCTTACCTTATTATCGCATACTTCCTGAAATGAAACACCTGGAAATTCAATATGAGGACTGGCTGCTAAAAAAAGAAAAAGAAGTGTTAGTTTCTCTTGTCAAGACCCCAGGTTAGCTTATTGTGAAGGGTTTGTAAAAAACTATTTTCACTTAAGCGGAGTAAACTAATCGTAAAGCTTTCTTTCCTTACAGCCAGCGATACATTTTTCCCAACAATTTCTCTTCTTGAATCAAGCGAACAAATAATATTTTCCGATCGGCTTTCAACCTCAAAAGAAATAATATTATCATCGGGTACAATAAGAGGTCTTACATTCAAATTATGGGGAGCAACAGGCGTAATCACAAAGCTTCCGGATTCCGGAAAAACAATGGGTCCGCCACAGCTCATTGAATAACCGGTGGAACCTGTGGGTGTAGCTAATATTAATCCATCTGCCCAGTAAGTATTCAAAAATTCGCCATTTAAATAGGTATGAATTTTTATCATAGATGCGATATCCCTTTTGTGCAGGGCAAATTCATTTAAAGCATATGGCACACTACCAAATAAGGGAAGATCTGCATCCAGATGAATTAAAGTCCGTTTATCTGTTACAAAAGTTCGTCGGTTTATTGCCTGAACGGCCTTTTTGACTTCATCCTGACCAATGCTGGCCAAAAACCCCAGCCTTCCGAAATTGATACCCATGATAGAAATATTTTTTTTTCTTATCAGGGTTACCGTATCAAGCAGTGTTCCATCACCGCCCAGGCTTATAATGAATTCAATGTCGTCTGTAAGATCTTCGGAAAGTGTAAAAATGGTGGTATTTGAAGGCAGCCGGATACTCGTTTTAATCTGTTCAAAAAAAGGTCCGAAAATAACGGGTTCTATTTTTTGGTTTTCTAATTCATCAAATAAAACCTGCACATTTTCTTGCTGGCCATGTTCCATTATCCTGCTGTATATCGCGGCTTTCATTAATTCAAATTATTAAAAGGTTGAAGTATAGAACCAAACTTTAGAAATAGTAATTGACTTTTTAATTTTTTTCTTTCGGCTTAGGATTTGCAATCTGTAATTAGTTGTCCTGTCGCCACGGATTGTCTAAAAAACAGAAGGGATGCAATTTATATTTTAATTTAAAAGACAACCTTTTTATGGATGAATATTCCGTTTTGACCCAGTTGATTAAAAGACCAATCAAGTTTCAGTGTGAAATCGTAAAGAGTAGTGATATCAATACCCAGCCCGCTGGAAAAAAGTATTCTATTGGAAAGATAATTGTCGCCGGGGTTAGGATTGTAAGTATAACCACTATTACCAAATGTCCGCCCGTAAATACTGATGGGAATTCTCTGTGGGGCTAATTTTTTTGTGCCCGGCACTCTTATGTTAAAATTGAAAAGTTTCCTTGTCAGGGAGGCTTTTACGTATCCTCCGGCCACTCCGTCAATTACATAATATTCGTACCCCTGGATAAACACATCTGTGTATCCCAATAACCGTTGGTTAAAATAAGGTTGAGTGAATGGTAGTTTTATATTGCCATAGACATTCAAACTAAAAAATGTTTTATTCCAGACAGGCCAGTGGGCAGAACCTTTCGTAGTTAATTGCCATACATTAACGGCCTTATTAAATCCTTCCTTCTGAGCGGTAATTTCAGTTGCATAACCTTTGGTTGGATAAGGTATATAATCAAGATCGTAATATGTCATAGTATAGTACAACTTAGGAAATTCAATCGACCGACGTCCTTCCCTGAAAAAATTAGGATTAAGGCTGGCTACTGTATCAGCGATTTTCTCCTTTGAATAAGAAACGCCAAAGCGGTGCCTGGTTTTTATTGCTTTTCTATAGGTAAGTTCACCCGCGGCCCAGGTAAAGCTGCGCAGGTAGTCTTCATTACTTAAAAAAACTTGTTTATCATTTTCCGATTTATAATTCAGTTCCCTGTTTTTCCCGGTTCCAAATCCTATCATCATTCCCCAACGCATATTATCATCAAAATACAACCTGTCGTAACTGAACGAAAACTGTTTTGTATATCCATTGATCAACCAGAATTTGAGTTTGTCATTTCGCCCGGTTACATTATTGTATAATAGCTTTCCGCCATAATTAACTCTTTTCAGGCTTCCTTTTTGTTCTACTAACCATTGGTTAAGATTTCTGTCAACGGGCTTGAAATAAGGGACTGGAAAAATATACCATCTTTCCTTTACCTCCACCAGCACATCAATATTATAACCTTCGAAACTTTTTAAGGCCACTATCGCCTCATGAAAAAGAGCAGTGTTCATTAATTGCCTGCGGGCGCCTTCAAATTTTTTAACCAGGTCCTGCAGCATGTATACATCTCCTGATTCAAATGGAATTTCCCGAAGAATGATATCGGGTCTTGTTCTCTTATTTCCTTTAATAATAATATCCCGAACAACAAAAGGTTTTTCTCCCGTTGGCAAGGGCACTTCGGGTATCATTTCATTTCTGGCTTCTACTTGTTGTTGCAGGTTACCGGCCGGACTTTGAGCAAACAAGGTTTGAACGCAAGCAATAGGCAACAGAAGCCATAAACCATATAATCTTTTCCTCTGCATATTCAGGAGCTACTATATCAACTAAAACTAGCTGGATTTTTCAAGTTCGAGCAAGGTAGATGAATTACCATCAGATCTTGAGGTAATTCATAAGATTGTCGTAGTTGCTTCTCAATTCATTCGCATACAGTTCTTCACCAAAAAAGTATTTCACGTTGTATTCATACCGTTGAAAAGTGGAAACAATATCTGATACTTCTGGTTTATTGATCCTGATGGTAACCTGCATAGTTCCTGTTTCGGGATCATTTGAGGTGTTAAGCTGAGTGATTTGCGCATCATTGGTTTCAACCAATTTACTAATCTCATTAAATGAGTATTGATTGCTCTGCATTTCCAGCACTATCAGACCTCCCGGTTCCTTAAGATTCATAAAATCTGCTGCATGCCTGAGCAGATCACTGTAGGCAACAGCTCCAATTATACCATTTTCACTATCCACCACAGGAACAACACTGAGCGCATTGTCTGCAGCTAATTGTACTGCCTTAAGAAAATGCTCATTGTTTCTTACAGATATGTTACCAAATGATTGCTGCAATACATTTATCTCTGCATGTTCATTGTCGGCCAGCAACAGGTCATCTTCGCTAATAATACCAATGTATTTTTCGCCGTCTACTATGGGTAGATGTGTTACCTGGTTGTCATTCATCAATTGAAGAGCCTGATATATTTTATCATGCAGGCGCAGGTAGGGCAGAGTTTGAGATTGTAGTTCTCCTGTTAACATGGACAGCGGCTCCTTTATTTAGTTCAAAAGACCTCAACTTTTATTTAACTGTTGCAGGCTCATTTAGTTTTTTCAAAAATTTATGAAGGATCATATTAAATTCGTCTGGCACCTCCATCATCGGCGCATGGCCGCATTTGTCAATAAAATACAGTTCACTATTGGGGATCAACTTATTAAACTCCCTGGCCACAAAGGGCGGAGTGATAGTATCATTATTTCCCCAGATCAATAACGCTGGAAGTTTAATTTGATTGAGTTCTTCTCCTAAATTATTTCTAATTGCGCTTTTAGCTAAAGCAATAATTTTTATGACCTTTAGGCGATTGTTTGTAATAGCAAAAACTTCGTCAACCAATTCTTTGGTTGCCATTTTGGGGTCATAAAACGTCAATTCCGTTTTTTTCCTTATATATTCATAATCGCCTCTTTTAGGATATGAATCTCCCATCCCATTCTCAAAAAGACCGGAACTGCCAGTAAGTATTATTGATTTTATACAATCCGGCTGACTTTTTAATATATATACCAAACCTACATGTCCGCCTAATGAATTACCAAGTAAATGAACATTTTTGTAACCCCGGTATTCAATGAACTTATTTACAAATTTTGCCAGCCCCCCAACGGAGGTATGCAGGATGTCCATTTCTAATAATGGTAACAGGGGTACTACTACTTTATTATATTGCCTGAAGTATTCAATAAGATTTTGAAAGTTACTTAGTGCCCCGAACAAGCCATGTAAAAGAAGTAGCGGTTCGCCGTTGCCCTCCTCAATGAATCTGAATTTATTATCTTGTTTAATTTCGTAACCCATTTTCGCCGGTCCATTAATTTTTTACTAAAATAATCGTTTTGCTGCAAATTTTTTAACCGGTAAAGCAAGTCTTTACTAATCAATACAAAGATAACAGCCTAAACCGCAATTAGAAGGATATTTCAGTTCTTTTGTTTGTCCGGTTACATTTGAGAATAGTTTATTGAATACAAATAAGATCAAAAACGACCCATTTCCTCTATGATAAAAATTATCCGGAATTTCCAGGAAGCTTTCGTAGAAATAAAAAAATTAGTGCTATTTATTGACAGGATCAACGGGTAAGATACCCGGAAAAATTAGAAAGATCCTATATCTTTTGCTCCTTTAGTTCCAAAAAAGTCTACCACTTCAGGTTATGGGAACATGCAACCCGGAAAATTATTGAGGGATTTTTTTTGCTACTCCATCGAAAAATAATTCAAGTTCATTGAACATTCCTTTAAATATGGAAACTACGGAAGCAAACCCTTCAATTACTTCAGGTCCCCAGGGTTGAACAAAAGTATAAGTAACGGAATTTTGAATAGCAGCATCCTGAATCAGCTTTACCTGCTCAGCATAAAAAAGAACTACACTATAAACTAATATATATATGGCCAGATAAAAAATTATACCTCCCAATTTGTTAAGCCAGCCTAGCATAGATAATTCCACTGTCTTTTGTATCAAATTAGCGACGACCCTTATAAGTAATACAACCAATATAAATACAATGGCAAAAGATACTAGAGGTAACCACCTGCTTGACATGTTTACCGCTTCACCAATATAACCTGCGGCTATAAGAGAAAGTTTCATTGCCGCTGCCAGCGCAATGATAATAGCTATAAAAGAAAAGACACCAACGATCAAACCCCGCTGATAACCTTTTATAATAGCCAGAACAAGTAAGACCAGGAAAACAAGATCCAGAAACATGTAACCGAATTATAATTTTATGCTCAAAAAAACAGCTTGTATCTAAAGTATATCAAATAGCTTAAAGATATGATGCTGGCTAAAAAAAATTATTTTGCTAATAATTCTTTCACCAGCACAGATATAGTTTTGCCGTCCGCTTTTCCTGCAAATTGCTTTGAGGCTATGCCCATTACTTTACCAAGATCCGCTGGTGAACTGGCCCCTGTTTCTGATATAATTCGTAATAACGCTTCTTTTAATTCTTCCTGTGAAATTTGCCTGGGTAAAAATTTTTCTATTACTCCAATCTCTTCTTCTTCTTTTTTGGCAAGGTCTTCCCTGCTTTGTTGCCGGAAGATCTCAAGGGAATCCTTTCGCTGTTTTACTAATTTTTGTAATAGCTTGATTTCATCTTCCTCTTTTATCTTTCCATCACTTCCTTCGGATGTTTTTACCAATAATATGGCCGCTTTTATAGCCCGCAAACTTCGCAGACCAGCCTCATCTTTTGCCAGCATTGCTGTTTTCAACTCCGACATGATTTTTTGTTCAAGATCCATAACAGTGATTTTAATTGATTTTTTTACTGGTAAACTTATTCTTTGAATTCTATGTAATTGTACACTGCAGGTACATTTCTTATCAGGCCTTACTCTCCTTCAGTTGCTTATCTCTGAATTTCTGATAGAAATCACGGGCAAATTTTTTCATTTCGTCTACCATTTCTTTATGATTGGTGGCACGGCCATAGGTATCTGCCATGGTCATCATGGTTTGATAAAAGAAATCAGCCATTTCATCAACCATCATATCCTTTGTCCAAAGATCGATGCGCAATGCTGTTTTTTCAGCACCATCCCAGAAGGACAACATCATGGCCTTGGCTTTTTGTGCATTTTCTACCATGGTATCCGTAGCATTCCAGGTAATGGCATCAGGAACTTTGTTTTCATCGGTATGTACATCAATAACAATACTTGACAAACTCATAAATTATTTTAAATTAAAAAGGGCAAAGGTAATTAAAACAGGTTATGATATTTTTCCCGAACGGAATGCATCCCTGATAGCTTTCCATAAAAGTTCAGCGGCTCTTTCCGGGTTATTTTGGGCAGCGCTTATTTTTCCTTTTTCTACCAGGTTGTTACGCAGGGATTCGTCCTTATATAAAAGCATCATTTTTTCTGCCATATCTGCATAATCAGCGGGGTTTATCAACAATGCTGCTTCACCTGCTACCTCTTGCATAGATGAATTTATAGATGCAATGACGGGCACCTGGCAATTCATAGGTCCCAGTACGGCTGCTCCTGTACTTTCCCAACTAGATGGGAAAATAACCGCATAAGCTGAGCCGGTGATTTTAATTTTATCTTCTTCGCTGGCATCAGCTATTACTACATCCTCCCTGTATTTGTAAGCGTTGAGAGTTTTAGTAAATTTTTTGTTGTTCTTTGCCAGGCTGCCAGATAACAATAGTCTCCAGTCACTTTTCTGGCGTTTCTTAAATATTGAAAATGCTTTCAATAGATTGATTATATTTTTTTCCGCTTGTATAGGACCTGAATATGCAAAATAATTTTTACCCTGGGTGTATTTATTCTTCACCTCCTCTTTTTCATTTTCATTAATTGGAAGAAACTTTGATTTCAACAAAAAGGGCAGAACCGTAATTTTTTCCTCAATCACATTAAAGCTTGCCACAATATCCTTTTTTACCAGCCTGGAAAATGTAACAATACTCCCTGCATTTTGCAGATTCAATCTTGTTATTCTGTTGATATGAAAGGAAAATATTTTTTTGGTGAAGGAAGAGGAATATAAAAAAGAAAGGTCATTTATTATAAGGCAATGAGGAGCTTGAGAAAAATATATTCCTGATCCGTTGCAGCTAATGAAAATATCAGGATTATGTTTCTTAAGCAGGGATTTTGTTTTGATGATTCTCCAAATCTTACTGCTTGAACTTTTACTTGTGTTAATCACTATTACATTCTTATCCAAGTCCGTTTGGCTGAACAATGGATGATCACAAATGAAAATATACTCATGATGAGAATTCTTCATTACAAGTATTTTCAACACTTCCTCAAGGAAATAAGCAAATCCTTCATGATGATGATTTTCCGGAAACCTTGTATCGATTGCAATTTTCATGAGCGCCGCAAAGGTAGTTTGTTAGGACTACCCATCGCTTTACATTGAATAACCGAAAAAAAATTTGGAACCCAAGTAGTAAATCTTCCCTTTGGTTGTCAATATTCGGGTACAGGTTTTTACTTGACTTTGCCTCGAATTTTCTTATAGTGTTGGACTATAATCTTCAGGGTTATTTACTGTTGCTATCAGGTGATGCCTTCATTAATTTTACAACATGAGGGTAACTAACAGAAGACACAAAATCATGTCCTATGAATTGTCTTTACAAATCATCTATGCTGTCCGCTCTTTCATTTATTTGTGTAATAAGTTTTTTTCAGGCAGCCCGGGGGCAATGCCCCGATGGACAGGCTGAAGGAGGAACGGCTTTTGATACTACTATAACCTTTACAGATGGAAGTCATAATTCACTTATAAAGTTTCCAAAATTTGATCCTGAACAGGGAATGGTTACCTGTGCTAAACTAACAATGACTGTCACTTCTACATTAAACTTTATGTTTTTTGAAAACAGAGACAATTCTCCCAATACGGCAGAAGTTATTTTTTCGAGGAACGATGTAATAACCGGGCCCGGACTTAGTTCTCCACTTTCCAATAGCGAGACCAACGGATACGGACCCTATAACCTGGCCCCGAGAGATGCAGTACCCAATTCTGGGCCTGACTATATTGGCATTGGCCCTGAAGAAATTTTTAACAAAACCAAAATCGTCAACATTTCAGATTTTAATGATTTTTATGGTATACCCGGAGATTCATTAGTATATAATTATACTGCTACCGGTACCACACAAAATAATACTACCGGAAATTGGTTTGGAGGGGTGGATGCTTCCGGAACGGTGAGTTATAAATTGGAGCTATGCTATTGCCCTGCTGCCATTTTACCCTTAAATGTTAGGGCCTTTGATCTTCTTAAGGTGTCAGAAAATGAAGTTGACTTAAAATGGAATGGAGTCGACGATAGCTATGGTAATTATCATTATGAAGCAGAAGTAAGCCGGACAGGAAACAATTTTTCAGCGATCCGATCGTTTTCTAAAAAGACAAATACGAACGATCCCTATAAATTATCGTTTATAGCAAAGAATGGTGAAAATGGAACATATTATTTCCGGATAAAGCAAGTTTATTCAAATGGGTATGTTCGCTATAGTAATATCAGGCAGGTTAAATTGGAAAATTCCGTATCTCCAAAGTTTTTGATGTATCCCAACCCTTCAAAGGGCATTGTTGGTATCAAATTTGATAATAGTGTGAACGGAGAATTTTCAGCTCTTATTTATAATACGCAGGGTCAATTGACGGTAAAAAAAGATATTGTGATTACAGGGGGCTCGTCATATGTGAAATTAGCGGTGGAAGTGCCGGGTGTTTATTGGATCAGGATTATTGACAAAAAAAGCCTTGAATCCTGCGTAAATCAACTTTTAATTAAATGACCTCTTAGGTGGAAGAGGATGGTGGCTTGTAAAAGGGGCCTTGGTTCGGGGCCCCTTTCTTTTTTCCTAAATACCAGCGATTTCCCTTCTTTTTATCTCCCTTTTCTATATCCCTTAATTTGCAGAAAAGCCTTCTTTGTTCCCCCTGGGAATCCTTATACTTTAAACTTTAATCCCTTTTCAATACATTTGTTTTTCTACTCACCCGATTTTATGGAATATAATACCACCAGAAATAACATGGCCATGCGTGAATATGGCCGGCACGTGCAAAAAATGATAGAACACCTGGTCAGCATTGACGAACCGGAAAGGCGGCAAAGAAATGCGCAGGCGGTCATTGAACTCATGGGATTTTTAAATCCCCACCTGAAAAATGTTGAGGATTTCCGTCATAAGTTATGGGATCACCTGTTTTTTATATCCGATTTTAAATTAGATGTAAAATCACCTTATACCATACCTACCCGCGAATCGTTAAGCGAAAAGCCCAAGCCTTTGCCTTACCCTAAGCGAAATCCCAAACATTCTCACCTGGGAAAAAATCTTGAAGTAGTGATTAAGAAAGCTTTAGATGAAGATGATTCGGAAAAACGAGCTGGCTTTGCCAATGCCATTGCTTATTATATGAAACTCGCTTATAATAACTGGCACAAAGAGGTTGTTCATGACGATGCCATTCAAAGTGAGTTAACCGGAATAACAAACGGTCAGTTGACGTTTACCAATACGCCTTACGTAAAAGCTTTCCGCTTACAGGACAACCGCGAAAGAGATCGTGGCAGTTATGGAAAACCAAGAGGAAAGTTTCAGCAGCGAAGTGGCGGCAGCGGACAATTCCGCAATGATCGAAACGACAGGAATGATTCCCGGAGCGGGGGAGGAAAGTATAAGAAAAAAAGATATTGATTTTTATCCGCAGAAGTGTAAATAAGATGGTTGACCGGTTAATTTCCTGTCAGCCATTTTCTTTTAATACAGGCCAAAAATAATAATGGTATTATCATACCTTTCAAACTTCCTTATCCCATTAACCAACCAATTATTAGAAATTATGCATTCTTTTGAAGTAAGCGGTGGAAAAAAATTATCAGGAGAAATAATTCCTCAGGGAGCCAAAAACGAAGCATTACAAATCATAAGTGCTGTCCTTTTAACCTCCGAAAAAGTTACCATCAGTAATATACCCGATATTTTGGATGTAAATTTATTGATAGATCTTCTGGCCGACATGAATGTGAAAGTGGAAAGACGACAAAGGGATACCTGCATTTTCCAGGCCGATAATGTAAACATAGACTATCTCCACAGCGATTCTTATAAAAACAAAAGTGGAAAACTTCGCGGATCAGTAATGCTTGCAGGCCCCATGCTTTCAAGGTTTAGAAAAGCATTTATTCCAAAACCAGGAGGCGATAAGATCGGGAGACGAAGACTGGATACCCACATTATTGGTTTTGAAAAATTAGGTGCATCATTTCATTATCATCCCGAAGATGGTTTTTTTCATTTGGAAGCACCTGACCTGAAAGGTGTGAATATGTTATTGGATGAACCTTCCGTTACCGGCACGGCTAATATCCTTATGGCGGCCGTAATGGCTAGCGGAACCACCACCATTTATAACGCAGCCTGCGAACCTTATACCCAACAGCTTTGCAAAATGTTGATTCGCATGGGTGCAAAAATCAATGGGATCGGCAGTAATATGCTGACCATTGAAGGAGTTGATGAACTGGGTGGCACGCAACACAGGATGTTACCGGACATGATAGAAGTTGGTTCTTTTATTGGCCTGGCCGCTATGACCCAAAGTGATATAATTATTAAAAATGCAGGCATTGAACATCTCGGCATCATCCCGGAAAAATTTCAACAATTAGGCATTCAAATGAATTTCGCGGGAGATGATATACATATCCCCTCGCAGGAAATTTATGAGGTTAAAACTTATTTTGATGGTGGTGTACTCACTATTTCTGATCACCCCTGGCCGGGCTTTACTCCTGACCTGTTGAGTATTGTATTGGTCACTGCCATCCAGGCAAAAGGAAGTGTATTGATCCACCAAAAAATGTTTGAAAGCCGGTTGTTTTTTGTAGATAAACTTATAGATATGGGCGCCCGGATTATTTTGTGCGATCCACATCGGGCCGTGGTGATTGGATTGGAACGGGAGCAAAAGCTTCGCGGCATTACCATGAGCAGCCCGGATATCAGGGCCGGCGTATCCTTGCTAATAGCAGCCCTGAGTGCCGAAGGAAAAAGCACCATTCAAAACATTGAACAGATAGACAGGGGCTATCAATATATAGATGAACGTTTAAAAAAATTAGGTGCCCAAATAAAAAGAATAGCCTGAGCAAAAACTGGTTTAAGTATAAATGCAATTGCATTTCATTCCCTTTCTTTGCACATGGCTTTATTTCAAGATAAGATCATCATTATTACCGCACCATCAGGTGCAGGCAAAACATCTATCACCCGACATCTTTTAGAAATTTTTCCTCAATTATCATTTTCTATTTCTGCAGCTACCAGGGAAGCCAGGAGTTATGAAACAGACGGCAAGGATTATTATTTTATTCCTTTGCACGATTTTAAACAAAAGATCCAGCGCAATGAATTTATTGAATGGGAAATGGTATACGAAGGACGCTATTACGGTACGCTAAAAAGTGAATTGCAGCGGCTTTGGGATGATGATAAATGCCCATTACTGGATATTGATGTAAAAGGAGCGATACATATTCAGCAACAGTACCCGGACAGTTCGCTTACAATTTTTATAGAACCGCCGAATGTAAAGGAATTAAAAAGAAGATTAGAAACAAGGGGAACTGAAACCGCCGAATCGCTTAAAGCAAGAATTAATAAAGCTGCCTACGAAATTTCCTTTAAGCAACATTTTAATGTATCTATTATTAATGATGACCTGGAAAAGGCTTGCGCCAAAGCAGGAAACATTGTGAAGGAATTTTTGAACCTCCCCTGATTTGTACGCTCAAGATGTTTTTCATTAGATAAATTAGAAACTTCTGTTATACTTTCCAGTTGCCCCTGAACTTCAAGATAAATCATGCATTAAAATGGGCATTCCGGATCAATTACCTGTTTAGTTTGCTGCTTATTTTCGTTTGAAAGCGCTTCATTATCTTTACGCAATGGCTGAATGGAAGACAATTATTTGGTTTGTGATGACCCTTATACTCATGGGATTTTTTGCCGGTATTGAAATGGCATATTACAGCGCTAACCGCCTGACAATTGAATTAAGAAAAAAAAAGGGGGGCTTGACAGGGCAACTGCTTACAAAATTTATTGACAAGCCTGCCAGTTTTGTTGGCTCTACCTTAATAGGTTTTAATATTTTCCTGGTATTCTTTAGTCTGCAGATAAACTCGGTAATGAAACCCCTTTGGCTATATATAGGAGTTGGTGCCGACCTGGTCCATATTCTATCCGAGATCGCTATTGCAACGGTAGTTGTACTTCTTTTCGCGGAATTTATTCCAAGGGCCATATTCCGGGCAAGAAGTAATGTAATTCTGACAAGACTTTCTTACGTAATGGATTTTTTTTACCAGATGTTTTCACCCATTGCCGAAGGGTTCATCAGTCTGGCAGAGTGGATGCTAAAGTATGTTTTCAACGTAAGAGTAGATAAACACAAAGAAGCCCTTAATCTCAGTGAGCTAAAAAATCTTTTCCAGGAAAATGTGGATGAAGAAAGGCAGGAACGAAATTCTCAATTACTGGAAAATGCCCAGGAATTTCCAAAAGTGAGGATCCGTCAATGCCTGGTACCAAGAAAGGAAATTGTAGGGGTAAGTATAAACACTTCGGTTGAGGACCTGAAAAAAAAATTTATTGAAACCAAATTGAGCAAATTGGTCGTATATGAGGAAAATATTGACCACCTGGCGGGTTATATACACCAGTTGGATCTTTTTAAAAAGCCCGATAATATTAAATCGATCCTGTTACCTATACCTGCCGTACCTGAAAGTATGAGTGCTGCCGACCTGATCACCACGTTCAGCAGGGAGCGTAAAAGCATTGCCTGGGTTGTAGATGAGTTTGGAGGAACAGCAGGGATTATCACTATGGAAGATGTATTAGAGGAACTATTTGGAGAGATACAGGATGAGTATGATACGGCCAAATTTGTAGAAAAGCAGATAGCTGAAAATGAGTTTATTTTTTCCGGACGCCTGGAGCTGGATTACCTGGAAGAAAAATATCACCTGGAGTTTCCTGAAAATGATTCGGAAACCCTTTCAGGATATATTATTAGTTTTCATGAAACCATTCCTCAGCAAAAAGAACGTATTATTATCGATGACTATGAATTTGATGTCCTGAGCGTTAGTGATACCCGGATTGAAATGGTAAAAATGAAGAAATTGAAATAATCCGAACCGAAGTTACCAGACAATCCATAGGCTGATGTACCAGTAATTTATTTGTTTCTCCTTTTTGAAATATGGTTTAGTTCTTATTACCCGTTGATGATTGCCATATGACGGCGTCCTCCTTATCTTTGCCCCACTTTATTAAAAAACACAGATGGCCCTATTGGATTTTTTAGATCGCAGAAAGAATAATGCAGGCGATGAGATGTCATTTATCGATCATTTAGAAGAATTGCGCTGGCATTTGATCCGTTCCGTTATTGCAATAGTATTATGTGCTATTGTATTTTTCGTTTATGTGCGGGAAATAGTAAATGATATTCTATTAGCCCCTGCCCAGGATGACTTTGTAACCTATGGATTATTCTGTAAAATGAGTCATGCCCTCGGCCTCGGCGATGCCGTTTGTATGAGCGGTGTTAAAGTAAGTTTTTTAAGTACCCAATTAACCGGACAGTTTATTTCTTCTTTTACCATTTCATTCGTAGGCGGATTCGTGGTGGCCTTTCCCTATATCTTCTGGGAATTCTGGCGTTTTATAAAACCCGCCCTGTCGGATAAAGAAAAAAGTAATACGGGTGGTGTTATCTTTTGGGTCTCCATTTTATTTTTTGCCGGTATTGCATTTGGTTATTATGTGCTTACACCATTTATGGTGAATTTTTATTTCTCTTACTCCTTAAGTCCGCTTATTGAAATAAAACCCACATTTTCAGATTACCTGGAAAATCTTATATATACCACCGTTGGCATTGGTGTTTTATTCCAGATGCCACTATTGGTTATGATACTGGCAAAAATTGGCGTGGTCTCCGCTTCTTTTTTAAGAAAATACCGCCGCCACGCTTTTGTATTAATAATTATTGCCGCAGCAATTATTACACCTTCTACTGATCCATTCAGCCTTACCATTGTAGCTATTCCTTTGTATCTTTTGTTTGAGGCAAGCATAATTGTTGCTTCCCGTATCAACAAAAAGAAGGCTAAGGAAGAAAAAGAGTGGAGTTAAGGATGATTAAATGTTGATATGATGTCCTTAATATGAGACAATCCGCATATATATATGTGACGGTGATATTAATTAACATTCATATTATAGCAGGGGAATTAGCCTGTTAAATTTCTATTTTAAATGATTACTGTAGATTTGTGGTTAAACTATTTGCTTTCCATGCTTACAGGCAGGCGGAAGTTTCAATTTCAAATTTTTATGTATGCACTCTCCATTTGATCTCCGCAAACCAATTGCTATCGGCAGTGATCATGCCGGCTTTGAATATAAAGAAGACCTGATCTCGTTCCTGGAAGGCAAGGGATTAACCTATAAAGATTTTGGAACGCACTCAAAGGATTCTGTAGATTACCCCGACTTCGCTCACCCGGTAGCCATTGCCGTTGAAAAAGGGGAAGCTGCCTTTGGTATCTTATTATGTGGTTCTGCCAATGGAGTCGCAATTACTGCCAATAAACATCAAAATATCCGCGCAGCTATTTGCTGGGGCGATGAGATCGCCAGCCTGGTCAGACAGCACAATAATGCAAACATTATTTGCATCCCTGCCCGGTTTGTAAGAGAAGGGGATGCAGAAAAAATGGTGAGCACTTTTATCACCACCAGCTTTGAAGGCGGACGTCATGCAAAACGGGTAAATAAAATTGCCTGTTAATAAAATATTGTACCCATTCATCATAACCTATCAAACCTCAAGCTGTTTTCTTTTAAGTTTGGGGTTTTTTTTATAAATAATAATTCCATGATAAAATTATTGCTGCCCTTGTTTTTTTTCCTGCTCCATTCTTCATTCGCATTATCCCAAAAGAAAAATTCTCCATCTCATTTTGCCGCTACCATATCTGCCGATGATATGAAACGTCATTTATATATTATTGCCGGGCCCGAAATGGAAGGACGTGATACGCCATCTCCCGGATTGGAAAAAGCTGCCGGTTACATAGAAGATCATTTTAAGTCGCTCGGGTTACTGCCCGGAAATAAAGACAGCTACCGGCAAACCTTTCCGCTCTTTAAAGATTCCATGACCAGTGCCCACTTAAATATCAACAACGTTTCCATGGAACTATATAAAGACTACCAACCGGGTGTTCTTTCTAACTACACCGCCGAAATGCGTTTTTCTGAATGCGTTTTTTTAGGCTATGGAATAATAGACGGTGAGGTTAATTACTATAAAGACGCGGATGTAAAAGGTAAACTCGTTATGATACTAGATGGTGCGCCGGAAGGATACAAACCATCTGTTCCCGGCTTTGCTTCACCTGCCACCCTGAATTCAAAAATTGAACAAGCGCAGGCAAAAGGTGCTGCTGCCATCCTGGTAATTTTCAATAACTTTTCTAATAAAGTATTCAAAGGTTCCTCTTCTTATAACCAGCATGGTTACCACGCCAGCATATCACCGCTTACTTTTATAATATCGGAATCCATAGCGGAACGCATAATGGGTGAAGAAGGAAAAAATATTGTTAAGAAAATTAAAGCGATTGCTCCCTTTCCTAAAACATACAAAGCTGATATCGATTTAGGATATTTTAAAGTGACCAACGTAGCTCATGCCAGCAATGTGATGGCCTTGTTGGAAGGTACTGATAAAAAAGATGAGTATGTATTGCTCACTTCGCATTATGATCATGTAGGAAAAAGAAATGACGGCACGATTTATTATGGTGCTGATGATGATGGCAGCGGCACTGTCGGTATACTGGAACTGGCGGAAGCATTTGCCGAAGCAAAAGCAGCCGGTAAAGGACCGCGGAGAAGTATAATGTTTATGACGGTAAGTGGTGAAGAAAAAGGATTGTGGGGCAGTGAATACTATGTGAACCATCCGGTAGTGCCGCTTGAAAAAACAACAGTTGATCTTAACATTGATATGATCGGTCGGGTAGGGAATGACTATGCAAAAGATAAGGACTCTTCCAGGTATGTATATGTTATTGGTGATGATAAATTGAGCACTGAGTTGACCCCGATTACCGAGGATGTAAACAAGAAATATTTAAAAATGAAACTGGACAGGAAGTATAATGACCTGGATGATCCTAACCGCTTTTATTACCGCAGTGATCATTACAATTTTGCGGAAAAAGGAGTGCCTGTCATTTTTTATTTTAATGGTGTGCATGCCGACTATCACCGCCCTACTGATACGCCTGATAAGATCAATTATAAACTGATGGCCAAAAGAGGGCAGTTGATTTTTTATACAGCCTGGGAAATGGCCAATCGTAATGATATGCTGAAGCGGGATCTTAAGCTGGAAAAGCCAAAGGGTTTTTGATTAGGAAGATGATGTTCTGTTTTTTTCTACATAACCCTAAAAGCTGAAAAGCATAAGCATGAGTCCCGGTTTGAATCACGAATCGGGACTCTTTTATTTTAACCGGATTTCAGAGAGCAGTAGTGTACAAAAAAAAATGATTTACTTGCTGGCCTGGAATGTGATTTCCTGCTTTTGCCAGAAAATAGTTTTTACGCCATATATAGTGGCAGCTGCCCAGGGTGGAGAACTGGCAATTACCCGCAGCGCTTCATCTGCCAGTTTGGAATGGACTTTTTTTTTATTTAGCACCTCTGCATTCATTACCACTCCTCTTTCATTCACCATAAACCTCACCATCACTGATTGCTCAGCCTCTTTTTCTCCTTTGGGTATTTTAATGTATTTGCCACCCAGTGCGCCATCAATATTACTTGTCAGGTATTTCAACCAACCTCCTGCTCTTTTAAAAACTGCCGGTTGAAGCAGCTCTTCAATGGCAAATTTTTTCTGCGGCAAAGCAGGCAGATCGAATTTAGAATTGTTTACATTTTCCTGTACCAATTGAGTGCAGGTATGGGTAGCGGTGTAAGATTCTGTTTCCCATGTTGATTCAAGCCATATGGATGAGGTTTCCCTGCTCAGCACATTTAACTGGCCAATGGTATTGTTTTTATCGTACTCAGGATTTAGGTAAAGATCAGGAGCATAAAAAAATTTCTTCTCGCCATCATTTGTCTTTATCGATATCGGATTGCAAGTGTATCCGCTGATTGTTTTACCTGTACCGCTTTTGGAAATACCTATTATGGCAGACGTATCAAAGGAATAGTCCATATAATACAAGGTATCAAGAGCCTTAAATTTTAAAAATACTTTTTGTTGCTCGTGTATAAAATACTGATCACTGAGGCCGGCCTCCAGTTTGTAATTTCCCTGCTTTACATAAGTGGTCATATTGTCCCCCGTAGCCATTATGTTTTGCCAAATTTTATTCTCCACTCCGGGAACTTTAGATTGAATAGTGGTTTTATAAACGATCTTACCTTCAAAATCTTTGGGCTGGGAAAAGATATAGCCATTAAACATCATTATCATTAATGCGCAAACTGCTTTTTTCATTTGAGTTTTTTTATTGACATCCCTGTTTAATGATCTGAAGATTAGAGTTTATTCGTTAAGCTGTCCTGTTTGTTTTTAAAGTACCGGCACATCCGGTAGTATAAGTACAATTAATTATTTCCGGTATGGCTAATCTAATATCCATTTTATATTTTGAAACCGCAATAAGTGTTTATACTGATTTATTATTGGGTGGTTGCCGGCATTGCGTAAATCATGATTGTCATAATTCGCTTGCCAACTGGCTTACAAAATTTTTAGTCATGCTTGTAAAATTCGAGTTATGCCCTGACAAATATTCTGATGTTGCCGATTTCCAGGATTGAAAAAATCGCAAGCTTTTATTCTTTTCTGTATTCTTAACGGTAATTTTTCCCGTCTTTTCACCCGGTCCGCCGCCGTCCAACTTATAGGCCACTACTAAATCTTTAAAGTCGGGCTCTATATAAATTTTAGACCAGCTATAAGCATACACCACCCATATCATATTTTCTTTTGCGACCAATGAAAAAACTGACGGCAGCTGTTCTATAGTTAATTCTAACTTCCGGCCGTTCAATTTTTCAACCAATTATTTTGAAGCTGCTGAATTTACTGCATTTGAGAAATTTATTATAGCAATGGAAGGATTGAGCGAACATCTTTGCCTATGATTGTATTTCCAATAAAAAAGCAAGGGCAAAAACTTATCTGTTTTATGCACGGTGGTTGAAATGTGAGAATTGCTTGCGGGGGTCAATGATGTTACTTCTATTGCCTTCTTTTTTTTATTGGCCTTAGGTAGTTCGTTACCGTAGTGTGCCGCGACATATGTGTCAAGTTTTTTGGCAGTTAAGCACCCGGAACACAGCAATACAATGCAGGCAAGAAAAATAAAAGCCGGATTTTGGTTTGTTTCAAAGGGGTTATAAGCATTTCGTTTTGAAATTAAGTGAAATGAAAGTAATAAGAATTGTGCATAAAGAGAAGGGTTGAAGCAGTTCGGGATTTTTTTAAGTTATAAAAGATCCTACTTCGTAGCCGAGTCTGCTCACTAAGGATTTTTGCCTGGCCGTGGACCCGGCGATAAAACTTTTCTTGCTCCGAATTACGGCGGGTGCCACAAAGCCGATGCACAAGGCTATCTGACACATGGCCTGTGAAAGATAAAGACACTCGGCAAGTAAGGGAAGGTTATTGACCCACATAGCCTTTAAAGTAAAACGCCAAGCTATTTGCCTGGCGTTTTTGATTTTTCTTAAACCTTACCAATATCAAGACGAGCTATTACAAAGTACACATAACTGCCAACCGTTCTATCATCGTTTAGCCAATCTCCAATAGAAAAGGTAATATCCCCACAATCAACAACTGCAGGATGAATACTTCTTAATTGACCATAACAATAATACTCGCATCTATTATTTTGCGATTGCAGTATTTCTTTTTTCTGCTCTTTATTCTCGTCCCAAAATGTAGATTCAGGAACTTCGCTTTCAATGAAACTAAAATAGGCTTCAGCTATTTCTCCTTCTATAAAATCGCACGGATGACTAAAAGCCCAAAACTGCTTTTTATTTATTTCAAACAAAACTTCTGCTTCTGGATTTTCCTTATCAAGCCAATCAATCTTCTTTATATTAACTGTATATCTCTCCATGCTATTTTACTTTAAGCCAAGCTGTGTGGCAGTTTTAATATGGAAAGTTGACATGTTTGCTCCCCCATTTTTCAGTCCGACAAAGCCCGCCGCCGTGGTTCGTGTCTCACGAACCATCAACTTTAAAACACCGATGCAGTGGTTCGTGTCTCACGAACCATTATGCTTAAAACTTTTCCCACAACACTTTTAAATATGAAAAATTTTCTTCGCCCATCTCAATACTTGATTTCCTTTTTTACTCAAATATTCCCTTTGCTATACTTAAAGTTATAAATTCCATTTCATGAGTCACGAACAGGGCCTTCCTTTAATTTTTTGCAAACAACAACAACAGCAGTAGTTATATGATTCAAACAATATTCATTCTCCTTTCAGGTGTCACCAGCAAAGCTGATAAATAATTTATTCTTTCCTCACTTAGATAAGCCATTTTTTGTTGAGAGACAACATGAGGAAAAGAATCCTGAAAATTTATTCTATTCATTAAACCCATCCGGCATCTCCCGGTCTATTGCACTGTACCCGATTTTTAACCACCTAAATAACAAACATGAAAACAAGCACCTTTTTCAAACCGTTGATGGTAGCCACTACCCTAGTACTGGCCGTTTTATTCAGCCAGGATGCCGCCGCCCAGCGGATGGACCGCAGGGAAGACCGTCGTGACCGCAAAGAAAATGTAAGAGACAGGAAAGAAGACAGGCGTGACAGGCGTGAAGATGTTCGTGACCGGAGAGAAGATGTCCGGGATGCTAAACATGATGGCGGACGCCGGGATAAAATAGAAGATATCCGCGACAAAAGAGAAGATGTAAGAGACAGGCGTGAAGACGTAAGAGATCGCAAAGAAGATGGTCGTGACCGCCGGGAAAATAAAAGAGACCGCCGCGAAGATCGCCGGGACCGCAGACATTAATTTAATCCGCACTTTAGACCATACAAACCCCGGCATAATAAGCCGGGGTTTTTTTATTATTTCATCAATTTGTCAACAACTTATTTTTTAACTGGCTCTGCCTGAGGGTATCGATGATTTTTTCTATTTATCATTCAGAATTATGAAAAATCAGAGCAAAAAATAAGGTCTATTGCAACATGCAATAAACCTTTTTATTTAAAACAATATATTCTACTTTTTATACTGCGGTATCAATTCATTGGCCATTTCTACCATTTTCTTCATGCCGCTTTCCGGAAGATTTCCTGACTTAAACTCGGCGAGCAGATCAGGCATCTTGTTTTCCATTTCCATCAGGAAATGTTCTTCAAACTCCTTCACCCTGTTGACCGGTACATCTTTTATCAGTCCATTTGTTCCCAAATAAATGATGGCTACCTGCTTTTCTACAGATACCGGCGCATATTGAGGTTGCTTCAGAATTTCAACGTTCCTTGCTCCTTTATCAATTACTGTTTTAGTGGCTGCATCCAGGTCGCCGCCAAATTTTGAAAAGGCTTCCATTTCACGGTAAAGTGCCTGGTCAAGTTTCAAAGTACCCGCTACTTTTTTCATGGATTTGATCTGGGCATTACCTCCCACACGGCTTACGGATATACCTACGTTGATGGCCGGCCGGATACCGGAAAGAAAAAGGTTTGTTTCCAGGAATATCTGTCCATCCGTAATTGATATTACGTTGGTGGGAATATAGGCGGATACGTCACCCGCCTGGGTTTCAATAATAGGCAATGCAGTTAATGAACCACCACCTTTTATCAGGTGCCTGATGCTTTCAGGAACATCATTCATATTCTTGGCCACATTATCATCACTGATAACTTTAGCTGCTCTTTCCAGCAAACGACTATGCAGGTAGAATACATCTCCCGGATATGCTTCACGGCCCGGAGGACGGCGCAATAACAAAGACACTTCACGATATGCTACGGCTTGTTTTGAAAGATCATCATAGATAATAAGTGCAGGACGACCGGTATCTCTGAAAAATTCTCCAATAGCCGCACCAGCGAAAGGAGCATAGAATTGCAAAGGTGCCGGGTCAGAAGCAGAAGCAGCAACTATGGTTGAATATTCCATAGCACCTGCATCCTGCAGCGTCTGCATTACCCCTGCAATAGTGGAAGCTTTCTGGCCAATAGCCACATATATACAATATACCGGTTTGCCGGCTGCAAAAAATTCTCTCTGGTTGATGATGGTATCAACAGCAATGGCTGTTTTACCTGTTTGCCTGTCACCAATGATCAGCTCACGCTGACCCCGCCCGATGGGTATCATGGCATCAATGGCCTTAATACCTGTTTGCAATGGTTCTTTAACCGGCTCACGGAATATAACACCAGGCGCTTTTCTTTCCAAAGGCATTTCATAGCGTTCGCCTGCAATAGGACCTTTTCCATCTATGGGTTCACCCAGCGTATTGACCACACGGCCTACCATTCCCTCACCCACTTTAATGGATGCAATCTGACCGGTACGACGAACCATTGCTCCTTCCTTGATATTGCCACTATCCCCCATCAATACCACACCCACATTATCTTCTTCCAGGTTTAGGGCGATGGCCCGCACACCATTTTCAAATTCCACCAACTCTCCATAGCGAACATTGCCCAGTCCGTAAACACGGGCAATACCATCACCAATCTGCAATACATTGCCCACTTCTTCCAGGTCGGCGCTTGCGTTAAAATTGCTTAACTGCTGGCGCAGTATGGCGCTTATTTCATCTGGTTTTATATCAGCCATTTTTTAAACGTTTTGCCCCCATCCCCTAAAGGGGGGTTCAGGAAAATTTCCTTCTATTAATGAAGCCTCCAAGGGGTTAAAGGCTCCTTCATTTTTAATTCTGTTCAACTTGTAAAGATCGTTGCCGGCTAAATTTACTATTAAGGAGACAAGGTTATCTTATCTTATAAATAAAGTCGTTATTCTCAAATTGCTTGGCAATAGTTTTCAGATCATAAGCTATACTGGCATCTACCAGTTTATCTCCTAACTGTAAAACAAATCCACCGATAATATTTTCATCCACTTTTTCCTCCATCTCAATATTATCAAAACCACTTGCCTTTTTTACCTGCTCAATGATCACTTTTCTCACGCCTTCGTTTACTGGTATAGCGGTTGTTAATTTTACGGTATGTATATCTTTATGCTCCTTGTATTGCCTTATAAATGCAGTAATGATCTCCGGTAAATTGCTTTCCCTCGTTTTACTGATCAATAAAGAAAGAAACTTATTGGTGAGATCGCTTATTTTATCAGAGGTAACGGCGTTGATGATCTTTATTTTGATGTCACCTTTTACCACAGGACTACTCAACAAGTTAACAAAATCACGGTTACTCTTGCATATCTGCTGCAGCAAAAGCATATCGGCAAAAACCTGCTCTAGAAGGTTTTTCTCTACAGCAAGGTCAAGTAATGATTTGGCATACCGGGAAGCTAAACGTGGATTAGGCATTCTTTAAATTTGAAAACATTTTAACCTGGAGATTTTGAAAAAACTTTCTCTTCTTGTTCTTCTTTTCAAACCTCAAAATATTTAATTAAGTTTTACTTCTTCTACCAGTTCTTTTATATGTGCTTCCTGTAAATCTTTATTCCCTAATTCTCTCCTCAATATTTTCTCACTTACTTCAATCACCATTTTACCTACCTGGTTTTTTACATCCGTAATAGCAGCCATCTTTTGGGCTTCAATAGCAGCCTGCGTTTCTGCAATGATCTTTCCTGCCGCAACCTTAGCCTGTTCTTTCGCCTCGTTGATGATCTTGTCCTTTGTTTCCCTGGCTTCTTTTAATAATTGGGCTCTTTCTTCACGGGCTGTAGCCAGTAAGGCGAGATTCTCATTTTTTAACTGAGCCATTTCCGCCCTTACTTTCTCTGCCGTTGTAAGAGAATCAGTAATACCCTGTTCACGGTCACGAAGTCCCTTTATAATAGCAGGCCAGGCCTTTTTTTTCAATATAAAAAATACGATCAGGAACGCCAGAAGCGTCCAGATCAATAAGCCAAATTCGGGAGTAAGAAGTTTCATATTCTGATTTGATATTTTTTTAAGAGCGACTATGCTGAAAAACTATGACCTGAACCGGATCTTTTTCCAGACATTGATTTTTCAAAGTAACTGCACCCTCCGCCCTGTGCTTTGGATGCAGTTGTTTTTTGTAGCAACGTATTTTACAATACCATTGCCAGGAAGCCTACAATGATCGCAAACAAGGCAGCACCCTCAACAAGGGCCGCAGTCAGGATCATGTTGGCACGAATGTCGTTTGATGCCTCTGGTTGACGGGCAATAGCTTCTACAGCACCTTTACCGATGAGGCCAATACCGATTCCCGCACCGATGGCAGCCAGACCTGCTCCAATAGCACCACCTGCATTAGCCAGGCCATTTGAAGCTACTTCTGCAGCCTGTAGTAAGAACAAACTCATTAAATCCATGATACTTGGTTTTATAATTAAAAAAACGATCCTAAACTATTACTGATTCATGATGGCCATCTACATCATCATGTCCTCCTTCAAAAGCCTGGCCTATGAACACTGCTGTCAGCATGGTGAAAATAAATGCCTGTATAAACGCCACCAATACTTCAATAAAATAAATAAAAACAGTGAAACCAACTGCTAACGGGGAGGCGCCCCATCCGGCCACTTCACTCAGTTGCCCAAAAATAAAAATCAATGAAATGAGACATATAATAATGATATGTCCCGCCACCATATTGGCAAAAAGACGAATGATCAATGCAAAAGGCTTAATAAATACACTGAGAAACTCTACCGGAACCAGGATCAGCTTAACACCGAAAGGAACACCGGGAGGATTAAATATATGTCCCCAATAATGCTTATTTGAGCTGGCCAGTATCACTACAAAAGAGATAACACCCAATACCGCGGTAAAGGCAATATTACCTGTAACATTCGCTGTGCCCGGTATAAGACCAAAAATATTGTTGATCAGAATAAAAAAGAAAACAGTGAGCAGGTAGGGCAGGTATTTTTCATGCTTGTGGCCCAGGTTGGGTTTAGCTACTTCATCCCGAACAAATGTAATAACCGGCTCCAACAAACTTTGAGAACCTTTTGGCGCTGAGGTAACGCCAACTCCGGATTCATATCTTTTTGCAATGCGCAGCATGATCCACGTAAACAGGATAAGAGCAATCAGCATTTGCACTACATTACGGGTTAACGAAAGGTCATAGATGTTAACAGAAGGATCAAACTCTCCCTGTGCATTAACCGCAACAATATCCCCGGCATAAAATGCTTTGGGATCCATTTTCCATTCGGCCATATTATGCTCTGTCAGCAATGCATATCCATCATGTATCTTATGCCCATGTTCAAATTTTGATGACATAAAAGTTGTGAAACCCCGCTGGGCAGAGTAAAGTATCACTGGTAACGGAATCGTAACCGGGTGGTCGCCAATATCCAGGAAATGGAATTCATGAGCATTTAAAATGTGCCCGAAAATAACTTCTGAGGCATTAAACTTCTTTTTCTTTTCTACTCCATGCCCTTCCTGGTGTTTCGCCGGGCTTTCCCCTTCTTTTTCTTCATTATGCTGGGCCAGGGCCGCTGTAGAACTCAACAAAAAAAATATGCTGAAAACCGCTACTGACAAGCATTTTATCCGTTTTAAAAACATACTTCTCTTCAAATTTGCCGCAAAGATAAGGAGGCAGGGCATGAAAATCCTGATTGCCCGGAAGGAATTTGCGGAAAATATAAGGGCTCCTCCCGTTCTCACTTTTTTTAAGCAGGAATCCCGCTTCCCAGACCTGGGGAGCTTAAGCTCAAATCTTTACCGGGTGCTTTTCAAATTGCATTTCATGTAATTGGGAATAAAAACCGCCAGCACGCAATAGTTCTTCATGATTGCCCATTTCTATTATTTCCCCCTTATCCAGTACTATGATCTTGGCTGCTTTGCGAATGGTTGATAGCCGGTGTGCTATAACAATTGAAGTTCTGCCTTTTATTAATGTATCAATGGCATGCTGGATCAACTGCTCACTTTCTGTGTCAACTGAGGAAGTAGCCTCATCAAGAATAAGAATAGAAGGATTGTAAAGTAAAGCACGAATAAAGGACAACAATTGTCTCTGCCCCATGGACAATGTGGCGCCCCGCTCCATTACGTTATAATCGTATCCGCCCGGTAATCGCATAATGAAATCGTGCATTTCAATCAATTGGGCCGCCTCGATCACTTTTTCCCTGCTAATTTCTGTATTTCTAAGGGTGATATTATCCATAACCGATCCTGAAAACAAGAACACATCCTGCAAAACCACGCCGATATTTTTTCTTAAAAAATCAGGATCATACTTTTCAATATTTACATTATCGATCCTGATGGCTCCTTTTTGTATGTGGTATAACCGGTTTAATAAACTAATAATAGTGGTTTTACCACTACCTGTATGGCCAACTATTGCAACCGTTTCTCCCGGTTTTATAGAAAAGCTGATATTCTTCAGCACATAATTTTCCTGGCTATAGGCAAAAGAGACCTGGTCAAATTCCACGGCTCCATTTATATTTTCCGGTGATAAAGAATAACCACCAGGAGGAGTTTTTTGGGTATCGTCGTTATCCAGCACTTTGAAGACTCTTTCACTGGCCACCACACCCATTTGTAACACATTAAATTTATCTGCAAGAACCCGCAGAGGACGAAATAAAAGATTAAGGCAAAGGATAAAGGAAATTACAGTTCCCTGCTGGCTCAGTTGTAAGGCCAGGGCTTCTTTTGCCGTCCACCACACAACAAGGCCAATTGATAACGCCAGTACAATTTCTACAATAGGAAAAAATACAGAATAGGCGAATATGGCTTTTATATTGGCATTCCGGTGTTGCCTGTTTATTATTTTAAATTTTTCAAATTCCCTTTCTTCAGATGCAAATGCCTGCACGACCTGCATACCCGTCAGGTGTTCCTGTACGAAAGCATTCAGGCTGGATACAGCATTTCTTACTTTAAAAAAAGAACGGTTAATACTTTCTTTAAAATACCAGGTGGCAATAAGAATAATAGGAAACGGGATCAATGCAATAAATGTAAGTTGCCAGTCAACCCAAAACATATAAGCCAAAACACAAACAATGGACAGCAGGTCAGCAATAATGGGAACAAGACCATCCGCAAAAATATCATTGATAGATTCAATATCATTAATGGTCCTGGTAGTTAAAGTCCCAATGGGTGTTTTATCAAACTGAGATAGATTTAATCCCAATATTTTTTTATAAACGGCTATCCGCATGTCTTTGACCACCGTTTGCCCAAGCCAGGCTGTAGTGAAGGAGAATATGAATCGCATGGCGGTTTCTACTAAGATCAGCCCGATCTGGATCAGGGTGATGTAAACCACCATATCAGCAAGAGATTGTACAATGTATTTGTTAACCGTTATCTGAATTAATAAAGGACGTACCGGTGTAATAAAAGCTAATAAAATAGCAAGAACCACTGACAGGCAGAACTTCTTTTTGTACGGAGCTGCATACCCGAAAACGCGGCGAAGAATGGCAAAATCAAATCTTTTGGGGGTGGTTTCTGGCAACTCTTATTTATTAAACAAACGACAAATTTAGGGAGAAAGCGCAGAGTGTTATTCTACAGCTGTTCCTCTTCTGTATCTCCCATGGCTTTGCGGTAAGCTTTTATGAAAATAGCTCCTAGGTTTTTATATGGAGGTATATAATCCTCAAAACCTTCAACAGTGGTTTTTGATTTAAATTCTTTCCAGAACGGTATCCAGTCTATACCGCTTCCGTTCCTTAACTTTTCAGTTAATAACTGAAAGAAAGGCCTGTTAATGGCGGTTTTACCAATTTGTTTGGACGCAATGATGTGGGCGTCCGTAGATTTATGCAAAATAGAATCGATCAAATGAAACCCTCCGCAGGAACCCATAAACACAATGCGGGAAGAAGACGCCATATATTGAATGGTAGAATTGGCGAAATAACTATGGCCACGATGAATAGTAACGGTAGGACGAAGGTTGTTCTTTAAAAGATATTCACCCAGCGCCTTTTGGGCCTGATCGTCCTCGCCTGTTTCTTCCGGCAAAGGCTTGTTTGCATAAATAATTACCGGGTTGCCTTTGATAGATTTGATAACGATCCATTGCGGATTACTGCGGTCAATTACCCAGTTACCACCTGCAAACATATTTTGAAATCCTATAAAAATGCTTTGCCCGTCTTTATCACCATAAAAGAAAACCTGGGCCAGCACCTCGCCTTTCTCATTGGTTAAAGAAGAGAACGGGACATTATAAACTGGAGGAATTCCTAATTCTTTAGTAAGGTCTATATTTTTGGTTGAGTCTGCAGATAAAAAAAGCTTATTGAGGATATTGTAAATTACAATGCCTTTGGGATTATTTTGATTAACATTTCTCTCATAATTTTCTTTAACCAGGTCCAAAACTTCAACAGCCAGCTTCTTATTTGTTTCTATTATGCTGGCATAGGAGTCGGCAACATCTACACCATCTTCCAGCCCTTCCGTTTTTTCCAGGTTGCCCACAAATGCTTTCATAAGGTTAGTGGCATCCTCGTGGCTGCCAAAGGTGGAAAGAAAATTTCCCAGGGTATTATAGGCGGCAGCCTGGCTGATAAACTTCCGGTAATGATCAAACCTTAAACTGAGTAAAAGGGAATCGCCCCGGTTTCCAATTTTTTTCATCATCAAAGGATACACTCCGTTGGTGTAGCTGGATGTATATATAAGACCATCGCTCAAAACTGCCAGGTAATAAAGTTCTTGTGCGGTAAGTGCCTGTATACACCTGAACCTGACGGCATCTGGCTCATTATGCAGCCCGTTGATAGTAGTTACAAAAACATCCTCTGCCTTTTTCTCCAGCTTTGCTGTCAACTCTTTAAAAGCAATAGCCGTGTCCTTATTAATAGCCCTTTCTTTGTATTCCAGTTGCGTTCTTACCAGCAGGCGGTAATATTGAATGGAATCTTTTTCTGCCGCGTCAATTTCTTCAAATGTCATTTTACCTCTTACTATATTATCAAGGAAAGGAAAATATTGCTGACCACTCTTACTTCTTGACATCCTGACCACGGCCTTTATGAATTCATCATCATTTATATTCCGGATAATCACTCCCAGCTTATTGCTTGCCTGGGCATAATTATATAATTGTGTGGGATATCTTCTGGCTACCACTTTTATAAGGCTGTCGGCAAAAGGAACATCAGGATTGTCCTTTAATGTTATAAAGGTTTCAACCGGCCTCATCTGGCAATATTTTAAAACCATCAGGTCTTTAGCCGCATTATAGCCAATATTCCTGTTAAAAATTCCCGAGGCGAGAATGGTTGTCCCCACATCAAAAGGAAAGTTTCGGAGAACCGATGCAATGCTATTCCCGTTTTTATCCTGCTGAATACTTTGTTCATAGGTACTAACAATTTCAGGAAGATGGAGAATGTTGACTTTTTTGCTCCGAAAATTAAGGCGGATATATCTTAATATATTAGCCATGCCGGTAAGGTAATTAACCTTTAAGCGGTGGTCAATCAGGGAATCGGTTTCTGTTCGTTCCTGGAACCAGTCCACTTCATTTACCAATGCATTGGTCAGCAGCATATTTATTTCTTCGTTGGTAGATACAACAAATTGAATGTCTGATTTACCATCGGCTGTTAATAAAAGCTTTTGCTCTTTATCAATGGCTTCATGATTTATAAGCCTGCGGAATTCCGGCTTGAAAATTTTGATGCCGTTTGTATCATCTGCCATCTGAGCCGAAAGGCCCAGGGAAAGAAGGTGAAATGCCAGGTATAATGGGAGATATTTGGTTATTGTAATCATAAGAGTAGCTGCAAATTTAATAAACCTCCTCTGGTAATCATAAGTTATCGGTTGATCCTGATAAGGACGAGTCAAAAAATTAAAAGTTGTATAGTTCTTCGGTCTTAATTGAGCCTTCAAA
>JBGTNK010000061.1:0-38727 GCA_041743125.1 Chitinophagaceae bacterium | reverse complement strand
CAAATGTAAGAACTTTCATTTCTCTTGCCCCTGAAAGGAGCGGGTGCCAGGTAGGGAGAATCTGTTTCTAAAATGATATGCTTCATATCAATTTCTTTTAAAGTATGATCTAAACCGGCATTCTTAAAAGTAACTACTCCCCCAACTCCCAAATAAAAACCAAGTTCTATAAGTTCCTGAGCCTGGCTTTGCGTTCCGGAAAAACAATGAAATACTCCTTTAAGTTTGCCCTTTTGATGCTCCCTTATTACACTGATACAATCTTCTGTTGCATTTCGTGAATGAACAGATACCGGAATATCAAATTGAATAGCCCAGTCTAATTGCCGGCTAAAAGCCTCATATTGCTGTTTTTTAAAGGAGATATCCCAATAAAAATCAAGCCCTATTTCACCCATTGCAATAAATTTTCTCAAACCAAGATAATCTGTAACTATCTGCAACTCCATTAAAAAGTTCTCTTTAACCGAACAAGGATGAAGCCCCATCATACTTAAGCAGGTATCCGGAAACTTGCTTTGAAGATTCAACATACTTTTATGAGTTGCAGAATCAATTGCAGGCATCATTATTTTATTTACTCCTTTAGCTTTTGCTCTTTGCAAAACTTCATCCCGATCCTTATCAAATTCATCCAGATAAATGTGAGCATGTGTATCAATCAAATTCATAGAGGTCAAAAATTGTTGCGAACGTCTTTAGAAAATAAATATTGTCTTTAGTACATAAACACTTGTAAATTAGTTTGGATTAATGAAAAATTATTTTACCTTTAGAACAGTTTTCATAGGGTACGGATTAAAAACGGGCCAGGGTTTCTACCCAGGCCCTAAATTTTTAACTGATTATCAAATGTTTATAATCAAATTGTTATAAATTATTATTTTTTTCTTCTGTGAATCTATTTTATCAATAGGTTTTTAATTTTTCAAACTTATACCCCTTCTTTCCAAAATATTCCAGAATAAGCGGAAGGCAAATCTTAAGTTTTTCAACAGCTTTCATACTATCATGAAAAACGATAATTGAACCTTCCCGGGCGTTTAATAATACATTCTGCAAACATTGTTCCCCAGAAACCGATTCATCAAAATCTCCGCTTAATACATCCCACATAATAATTTTCACATCATCATTGGTCAATGCCGCTTTAATACTTTTTGCCTGGAAATTCGTAATTCTTCCGTAAGGAGGCCGAAACAAATTGGAATCAATATATTTTCCCGCTTCCAGTATATCGTTGAGATATAATTTATCTTTTGTTTTCCAGCCGTTATAATGATTATGAGTGTGATTGCCTATTGCATGACCTTCATCAATTATTCTTTTATATATCTTAGATTCTGCAATGACATTTTTGCCAATACAAAAAAATGTTGCCCTGGCATTATACTTTTTCAACTGATCCAATACAAACGGTGTAGCTAAAGTATGCGGGCCGTCATCAAACGTGAGATAGAGTTCTTTTTCTTTTGTATTTATACTCCATACGTAAGCTGGAAATAACTTTTTTAACCACCAGGGAGTTTTTACAAAATAATTTTTCATAAAAAGCAAATATAGCTTTGGCTGCCTAAGTCAGCAAACCCGGACAATACAGGTATCCCGGTTTCTAAATTCTTTAAAAACTCAGTAATTATCTTTGTAACCTATGAATAAGAAAGTAAGAGTACGTTTTGCTCCCAGCCCCACAGGTGGTTTACACCTGGGCGGTGTAAGAACCGTATTGTATAATTATTTATTTGCCAAAAAGCATGATGGTGATTTTATACTTCGTATAGAAGATACTGATCAAAGCCGGTATGTTGAAGGAGCGGAAAAATATATTTTCGATTGTTTGCGATGGGCGGGGCTGGAACCGGATGAAAGCCCGGAACATAGTGGTCAGTATGGTCCGTACCGGCAAAGTGAGCGAAAAGAAATATATTCTCGATACGGTGATCAATTAATAAAAGACGGACATGCATATTATGCTTTCGACACCCCCGAAGAATTAGAAATAATGAGACAGGAGCTTAAATCTTCCGATAATCCTTCTCCACAATATGATAAAACAGTCCGGCACAAAATGCGCAATTCAATTTCTCTCTCAGCCGGAGACACTAAAAAATTACTAGATGAGGGAACAAAATATGTAGTCCGGATCAAAATACCGGATAATGAAACGGTTTCGTTTATGGACTTGATCCGAAAGGAAGTAAGTTTTGATACTTCTGTTTTAGATGATAAGGTTTTGCTGAAAGCAGATGGTATGCCCACCTATCATTTAGCAGTGGTTGTAGATGATTACCTGATGAAAATTACACATGCTTTCCGTGGAGAAGAATGGCTACCCAGCGCCCCGGTACATATACTTTTATGGAAGTTCTTATTTGGAATTGATAATATGCCACAATGGGCACATCTCCCGTTAATTCTTGGTCCAAATGGAAAACTGAGTAAAAGAGATGGCGCTAAATTTGGCTTTCCTGTGTTTGCAATGAGTTGGACAGATCCAAAAACTCATGAACTTACAGAAGGTTTTAAAGAAAAAGGATTCTTGCCAGAGGCCTTTATTAATTTGTTAGCCTTGCTAGGCTGGAATGAAGGATCAGAAAAAGAAATTTACTCCCTGGAAGAATTGACAGATGCCTTTTCTATTGAAAGGGTTCAAAGCGGAGGTGCCAGATTTGATTATGAAAAAGCCAGGTGGTTCAATCATGAATGGATAAAAAAAATTGATATCTCCCGACTACATATTCACGTTAAAAGACTTTTTGAAGAAAGGGGTATTCCCGTTACAGATGAAATATTATTGGATAAAGCGATAGAATTAGTTAAGGACCGGTGTACACTAATTACAGATTTTTACGATCAATGTTCATTCTTTTTGCAACCTCCGGTTGATATTGATACAGCCGCCATTCTTCCAAAATGGGATGAAAAGAAGAATCTTTTTTTTATAGAATTGATAAGGGTGTACAGTTTATCCTCCCTATGGCAACGAGAAGGCCTGGAAACCTCATTTAAAGAACTCGCGGCTGCAAATCAATTAAAATCCGGTGAGCTGATGTTACCTTTCAGGATCATGCTTGTGGGAGGTAAATTTGGCCCTGGAGTTTTTGACATAGCGGAAATATTAGGGAAAAGTGAAACGACAGAGCGGATAAAAAAAGTTCTTTCCATGCTTTAGCCCTGCTTTTGTATTAATTCCATAACCTCCACAAATTTTCCCTCACCCAGCTGTTCAATTAATTCCATATCGCTTTCAATCAATTTAACGAGGCCTGAAGTATTCAGTTCAGCATGCGCCGCTGTACGGATACCTGGAATAACAGTGGATACTTGTTCATAACTCAAAATATAACTTAACGCCATCTGAGTTTTATTCAATCCATATTTTTCACAAAGTTCCCAGACGGGAATTAATGCTTTATTAGCTTTCTCAACTACCTCTTTGGTGATCCGGTTTTTCCTGTGGTCATTATCAGAAAAAGAAATATGCTTATCAAACTTCCCGGTTAACATTCCAAACTGCAGGGGCATACGGGCTATTATACCATACCCTGCCTGAGCAGCTTTTTCTACTATTGCCAGTGCCCGTTGATTAAGTATATTCAGTACCAACTGAAACCCATCGCCCAAATTTTTTTGAATGAAAAATTCAGCCTCCGGGAACGGATCAAAAGTATTTAATGAAATTCCCCAGTACCGTATCTTACCCTGCTGTTGTAAAAGTTCCATGGCCTGCAGGCATTCGCCCTGTTGCAGCTGTGATATTTTTGCGGTATGCAGTTGATAATAGTCTATGCAGTCTCTTCTTAAACGTTTTAAACTTTCTTCACAGGCTTTCAAAATATAATCGCCTGAATAATCCACGGTAAATTGTTCATTGCGGGATACATTTCCCACTTTTGTTGCCACCAACGCTTCTCTATTTTTGTGAAGTATATCGCCAATAAGCTTCTCAGAATGACCCAATCCATATATATCGGCTGTATCAAAAAAATTAATTCCGATATCCAGCGAGCGATGAATAGCGGCTTTAGAATTTTTATCATCAGCATCGCCCCAGCCAATTGCAGTCTCACCAATCATTGCTCCGCCACCAATGGCCCAGGCGCCAAACCCAATTTCACTCACCATCATATCCGTTTTTCCAAATTTTCTGTATTGCATTATGCAATATATCATTTGCTTTCCTATCCACTGAAATAAATTCGGTAAATGTCATTACCTATTCCACCTCCTATCTTTAATTTCCGCAATAGCTATTATTCACTGAACAGAATCTTTTTTTGGATTTGACTTCTCAACTAACATAATTGAGTTTCACCAGTAAGGAAGGCTATTTAATTTAGAGACAAGAGGATTAGCAGACAATATTAAATATATAAACCGCCAATGTTATTCTTTATTTTTGAAATTGAACTATTACAAAATGAACAGACCAATCCGTGTTTTAGTTGCCAAAGTAGGTTTAGATGGACATGATCGCGGCGCCAAAGTGATTGCGACCTCCCTTCGTGACGCAGGAATGGAAGTAATATATACCGGTCTTCGTCAGACCCCTGAAATGGTTGTCAATACAGCATTGCAGGAAGATGTGGATGCAATTGGCATCAGTATTCTTTCCGGCGCTCATATGACCGTTTTTCCCCGAATCATTCAGTTAATGAAAGATAAAGAAATGAATGATGTCTTATTAACCGGGGGAGGCATTATACCTGAGGACGATATAAAAAGTCTTACTGCAATGGGTGCAGGAAAATTGTTTGCGCCAGGAACTACTACAAGTGAAATTGCCAGTTATATCCGGGATTGGGTAAAAGAAAACAGGAATTTTTAAATAGAACCAGTGGAGTTTGAATTATTGGCTATTGATTAAGCTTAGCAAATTTTTACTGTAATTTTTTTTTTTGTTGGCGGACTGGACAAGCATACTTTAGCAAAAAATAATAACGGTGCATTAATAAGTTTACTATCAAAAATAAATGCTCATGAATTTTCAAACTATAATCACATCCCTGGAAAACCGAATATGCACCATTACAATCAACAGACCAGATAAATTAAATGCTTTAAATAAAACAGTCATAGAAGAACTAAGTTCAGCTATTGATGAAGTGAATAATAATGCGGATATCAAATCGGCTATTATTACCGGACATGGACATAAAGCCTTTGTAGCGGGAGCTGATATCAGTGAGTTTGCAACATTAAACGCCGCCGGGGGAAAAGCATTAGCCCAAAAAGGACAGGATCTTGTTTTTACAAAGATTGAAAATTGCAATAAACCTATCATAGCTGCCGTAAATGGATTTGCGTTAGGCGGAGGTTGTGAATTAGCCATGAGTTGCCATTTTCGCATAGCCTCTGAAAATGCAAAATTTGGCCAACCAGAAGTAAACCTTGGATTGATCCCTGGTTATGGAGGCACCCAAAGATTGGTTCATTTAATAGGAAAAGGTCGTGCGATGGAACTACTAATGACGGGTAATATGATTGAGGCGGGTACTGCTTTACAATATGGATTGGTGAATCACGTGGTGCCCCAGGAAGAATTGCTAATAAAAGCAATAAATATTCTTCAAACGATTAACTTAAAAGCACCCCTCGCTATTGCCGGTTGCATCAGGGCCGCCAACGCTGTTTTTGATGAAAGCAAAAATGGCTTTGCAATTGAAATTGAAACGTTTGGCGATTTATTAAATACCGCTGATGCAAAGGAGGGGGCCGCTGCATTCCTCGAAAAAAGAAAAGCAAATTTTAAAGGGAGATAATGATTTTACACTTTATCAAATTATAAATACTACCAGGTTAGTTATCTCAGCACTCACTTCTCTATTAATTTTTCATCTATCAGGTATGCAGAAATTTCGCAGATCAAAGGATTGTCCTTGGTATCCCTGATCATCAGGCTTACTGCGCTTACTTCAGCAGCGGGAAAGGTTAGAATTCTTTTTCTGCCTATGGTAGTAAGATCAATTTCTTTTACGGGTTGTGAGCCATTTACTAAAATCAACTTTGCCTCTTTTACACGCTGTCCAAATTCTATGGCTTCCTGCAGGACAATGCAGTTTATTTTTTTTACCTGTTCAAATTTTACCCACAGTATTGCATCTTTGTAATGATTGACTTCCTCAAATGTTTCACTTTTTCCATCGGTAAATTTTGTTCGTTGAAAAATACTTCCCCTGGTATGTAATTCTGCTTTGCTCCCTGACGCCAGGTTAGTGGCGAAACTTTCTTCTTTTAATTTTTTAAATCCCATTAAAGACGCGGAATCTATCTCATGTATAAGCCCTCGCCTGTCCGGTGGGATGTTTAATAATAAATTAGCGCCACGGCCCACAGATTTTAAATACAATTCAAATAACTGTTCAGGTGTTTTCACCTTATCGTCTTCTTCTTTATGATAAAACCATCCCGGGCGTATGCTGACATCGCATTCTGCAGGTATCCAATTTTTGCCGTTTATATTTCCCTGGTTCAGTGTATCTGTGGGTGGTCCTCCTTCGCCTCTTTTAAATCCGGCTGTGTCCAGATAATTCCAGTTGGTTTGACCCGCAAATCCTTTTTCATTACCTACCCAGCGGATATCGGGTCCAATGTCGCTGAACACCACGGTGCCGGGAGCTAGTTTTCTTACCGTTTGTTCAAAGCGCTTAAAATCGTAATCCTGTTTCTTACCATTAGGACCTTCACCATTTGCACCATCCCACCAAAACTCAAAGAAGGGCCCATAATTTTTTATCAATTCCTGCATGGTGTTTACATATACATCATTGTATTCTGCCGTGCCATACTTTGGATGGTTTCGGTCCCACGGCGAAAGATAAACGCCAAATTTCAATCCGTATTCCTTGCAGGCTTGCTTCAGATCTTTCACAACATCGCCTTTGCCATCATTCCATTTACTTTCTCTTACAGTATGTTTTGAAAATTTGCTTGGCCATAAGCAAAACCCGTCATGGTGTTTTGCTGTAAGGATAATGGCTTTTGCGCCGGCTTGTTTAGCTAACCTTGCCCATTGCCGGCAATCCAATTGCGAAGGATTAAAGATGTCTGCCTGCTCATCACCATGGCCCCACTCTTTATCTGTAAATGTATTGGGACCAAAATGAATGAACCAATAATATTCCATGTCATGCCAGGCTAATTGTTGCTTTGTGGGTAGGGACTCTTTTGATTTTTGTTGAGCACTAACTGTAAAAAAAGAGACCATCATTATAAAAGTGGTCCAAATGCCTACATGTAACACTTTTCTTAACATATGATTTTATTAAATAGATATCCCAAGTTTGGCCTCGTTGATCTTTTGAACAGGATCCAATACATAGGTTACAATTGAATTATTTTCCATTAACTCCACTACCCTGAATCCCCGGTACTCAGTACCCCAACTGCCTCCGAAATGAGCATCGAAAACAAATGGAATTCCATCTCTCTTTTTTATTCCTTCTTCATCATGGTCGTGACCGTTAAATACAGCTCTTATATTTTTATGTTTCGCAAAAATTTCAAAAAGTTCAGGGCAATCAACCGCATGTTTTGTGAGCTTACCGGGATTAATATGGATGAAAATAAAAATATGCTCCTGCTCTTTGTGTTCTTCCAATTTTTGGCTTATCCAATTAATATCAGGACATAGATACGTGCCTTTTTCATCTGAAGTAGTTGCAATAAGAAAGGTACTTTTTTGTATGGAAAAATCAAGATTTACTGGCATATTCCATATTGTTTTCCATTCTTCCGGAGTAGCATGATCATGATTTCCCTGGCTTACATAATATTTACATTCCAAACCATCCAATGATTTTTTGGCTGCCGGAAAATGGTTTTTATCGTCATGGATTATATCCCCATTGATCACACAAAATGAAAAGGGAACTCTTTTATGCTCTTCATTAATACGGGTGACTATGGTATCAAAATAATTTTCATAGCTGGTTTCAGGCTGCCCGTAATGGCCATCAGAAGCAACAGCAAACCGAAGCTTTATTTTACTCCTGTGTTCATTTGACAGAAAATAATGGCCAGCATTTACTATATCTCCATTTACAAGCAGAAAAAATACCGGCACGGATAACCTGAGAAATTCTTTACGCTTTATGGTATTTGTTTTATTCATAACCATTTTTTATTGTCACCGTTTCTCCTTTATGCATCTCTATCTCTAAAATGCCGCTATCTATTTTATATTTCTTTTGCAAGTTGGTGATAAAAAATGTTTTGAAAGGATTTTTCAAATATAATATACCTCCCTGTTCCGATTTTATGGAAACCTGAGACAGCGCTCCATTTTCTTTTCCTGCACTTACCAGGAAGGCTCCTTCTGTCCGTAAAGTTTTAAACGAAACATTTTTCCAGTTGTCCGGCACCGCAGGAAAAATTTCTATAATACCTTTTCGTGTGTGTAACAACAACTCATGAATGCCCTGCGCAAAAGCAAAATTACCTTCCAGTGTAAAAGGACGGTAAGTAAATGAAGAGTACTGGCCTCCCTTCTGATCACCATTGAGATGAAAGCTATTAGGAGAGCAAAAATTGCGGGCAAATATTTGTAATTGATTGACGGCTTTATCAGCCTGCCTCACTCTTGCATACATACAAGCCATCCAGCTGAATGTATAACCACACCATTGATCAGTGCCTTTATTTTCAATATGCTTTATAGACTTTTCAATGATGTCTTTATCGCTGGTTTTATCAATATCCAACAAACACAAAGGATAAATAGCCATATAAGGCGACAGGTGACGATGAGATTCTTCAAGATTGTGACCCGGAGCTACTGTAAGGCCTGTTTCGTTTACATCAAGATCAGGTAAAGTCGTTCTCACACCTAGCCATTCATTGGGCCTCCTGTCATAAGTTGTAAATGAAACTTCCGTTCCAAAGGCATAAAAACTCTTTATTAATGAAAGATCATAATTTGTCCAATCATTAAACCATGCTTTAATACTATTATTATGATATTCAGGGCTTGAACTTATTAATAGCTTTGCCTTGTTATTTTTATCCCGTTCCTTGCTGATCATTTCGGCAATAAACCTCTCCACTTCATTTATCCATGGATAACACTTTTCCTTTAGAAATTTTTTATCCAAACTGTACTTCCATTGCCAATAAAAATGCTGAGCAATCCAGGCTGCCGTGGTCGGGCTCATAGAATATTGAATCCATCCTCCCATTTCTTTACCGCTAATAGTTGTGACACCGGGTACATTTAAGCCACCAACATCGAAATATCTCCTGGTCCAGTCGATATTTATTTCCTTTACTTTCCAAAGCCAGTTAGTATAAGATGCGGTAAGATCCAAATGATTGCTTGCATAGCCTGGCCAATAACTAAGCTGCGTATTCAAGTCGTGATGAAAATCACCTTTCCAGGGCGGCAGGTTACCATTATCTGCCGTCCAGATAGCCTGCAAGGAAATGGGCGGTGTATTATTTCTAGCCACACAGCCAAACTTGTACATCTCCAGGTAATATTGTTTTTCCAAGAGCTTATCCGGTAATGAAACTGATGACCGGCTCCAGTAATCATCCCACCATTTTATATGTGCAGGCCAGCCGGTTGGTTCCTTTAACTTAAAATCAGGATCCTTTAAAAGGGCGGGTTTATTATTAGCAATCGTCCACTGTCCTATCAGCCGGTTACCTGGCAGCCTGTACCATTTTACCAATACTTCATAATAATTATCCTTCCAGGTGGGTTGGTGATACCGGATACTATTATGCAAACGGGTAATCGCTCCTTTTTTGTAACCCAGCCTTTCAAGCCCTAAGCCTTCAACGCTATTGCCAGCAGTGCCCGCCTTGCCGGTATTATAATTGGGTACTATCAACTCAGGATTGACTGAACCTTCATGCAGATTTTCAAAACCAAAATATCCAACCTGCTTTGATGCATGGATATAATTATTAAATACAATTCCGTTACTAAATTTTATGATTGATAAGCCGCTTTTAATATCAAGTTCATTAGAAACCACCCGGCCGAATTTTGTGAGATCAAATTCCAATGCAGCACCTGGAATTTTAGTAGGTGCTGCGTATTTCTCATACGGTTCGTCGCCCAGTTTTTGAACTGTATCGTATTCACCTTTCCTTACTTGTTCTACAACCCAACTAAATTTAAGTTTATCAATCTCAGGCATAGGCCGGTCGTCCCAAAGGTCAACCCGGTCTAAAGACAACCGGATCTTGTTTTCTCTTTGCCAGATCAATGCACCCAGCCACCCATTGCCCAATGGTATTGCTTCATCCCATCTCTTTGCCAGTGAATCAAAAATGAGATTATGTTTAGCCTCAGGCTGAGCCTGCACAAAATGACCAGTCAAAAAAATAGTAAGGATAAAAAGAACCCGGTTCATTTTATTTAATTTTTTGGTGATTCTACCTGGGTAGTGTCCGTTACAAATGTTGGTACCTTATAATTTCCCGTATCGATAGTTGCAGAAGGAAATGTTTTTTGCAATAAAGGCCACTCTGAATTGGTAACCCCTGTTTGATAGAGAAATAAATTTTTGAGACTTTTTAATTTATTCAATTGCAAAAGCCCCTTAGCCGTCACTTTTGTCCCCACCAGGTTCAATGACTGCAGTTGCTCAAGTTTCTGCAACTTAATCAAGCCCTGGTCTGTAACCGGAGTATAGCCCAGGGATAATTTTGTAATAGCAGAAAGATTTCCCAGTTCATTCATTGAGGCATCATTAATTGCAGCATTATCCAGTTTTAACCATACTATTTGTTTTTTCAAAGGCTCCATCATTTTTATCAAGCTGTCAGCTCCTTGAGCTACGGTAACAAAACTTACAGATAAATAATTACTGGTTCTTGCAACAGGAATCACAATCACGCCAGCATCCTTTAAACGCTTTATAACAGCAGCATCTGGTTTTGAAACCGGATCCTCAGGAATATTTGATAATTTATTTTGTTCATCAGCCGAACCGGCTTGTAAAGCCAGTAATACCGGTTTCATTTTTTCGGTCTGTGGCAGGTCTTTTACCTTCTTATTAAAATCCGCACCCGTACTGATCCACCAGTGCAGTAAAGAAATCTCGTTTAGTGACAATTGCTTCTTTTCTTTAGGGGGCATGTGGTCTTCATCAGATAAAGGCATTAGTAACCGTTCGATCATTTCGCTTTCATCAGCCTTACCAGGTTCTATCACTTTACCTTCTTTTCCTCCCTTTAAAATTAACTGCTGCTGGTCCAATCGCAATTTTCCTTTTTGCTTGTTGGGTCCATGGCAATTGTAGCACCTGGCTGCTAAAATTGGCTGCACTACATCCTGGTACAATCCGGCTTCCTGGATATTTGGTATTGGTTTCATTACCAAATTTCCATCGTTCTCATTATTTAACCCTTGTGTGAGATAGTCTGATCCATGGGTCAATGACCCGCCCAGATGACCGGTAATGATGATCAGAATTATAATACCTGCCGAGAACAACCTTGCGGTTTTTTCATTGACCGAAAATTGGTAAAGCAGGTATAATATTAAAGACAAAATAGCAGTAGAGATACCCAGCCACTGGTGACGATTCACTAATTGCCCGTCATAATCCCCGCTAAGAGAAAGCATATAACCACTGATGCAGGAAAGGACAGCACCCATCATTCCCCAAAAAAACATTAAGGGAATAGCGGGTTGCAAAACGGTGAACCTGTTTTTTATTGTGAGTACCTGGAAAAAACACGCAAGCAACAAAATGCCGATGGGCAGGTGAACCAGTACAGGATGGAAACGACCTATAAGATCCGGCAGAGATAAAAAGTTCATGCAGGTTTAGTAAATAATTTTTTTATTGATAGCGTTTCCGGAGCAATTTCATCATATGTACATTAATAGCCCACTGATCGGCAACCGGCTGTTTTGTATAAGGCAATGTTGGCATGTAATCAGGAGGACCAAACTCGGTAAGGATAGTCAACGTTTCCCCGCTTTTCTTTTTTCTTTCCGCTACCTTATCCCACCAATCAAAATGTTGCTTCACCACCGCCTCCCATTCCGGGGCACGGGGATCATTTACTTGCGGACCTTCCGGGTGGCCGATGCGTGCATGAATGTGTTCTGTTCTTTCCAGTGCCAGATCCATTGTTTCCTGTTGATCAGCCAGCATACTTTCATGTACATTACACCAATGAGAAACGTCGAATGTAAGTTTCAATTGGGGATGCTTTTCTAAATGCTGCCTGGTTACATGAGCTGCAAACATGATCCGCGACCGATGTGTTTCATGGCAAACGGGAATACCTGTTTGTTTTGAAATTAAATTGGTATGATCAATGAAAGCTTTATTCTGTTCAAAAGTAAAATGATCTCTTCCTGAATGGCAATTAATATAAAGTGGTTTCTGAAATGAATTATTGACAGCCTGCGTTGTAACTTTTTTAAAAAATTCCAGGTGTTCATTCCAATCGGGTTGTGAACCACCGCATAAAAATCCGACATCAAGTCCATGTTTTTTCAATGATTTAAATAGTCCCTGTTGTGCGCCTTCGTCACTAGGCCACCAAATTTCAATTCCATCATAACCTTCTTTCTTTGCAGCTTCGCAAAACTGGTCAGTTGTTCCGGCAAATCCCCAGTTTGTTGCTAAAATTTTCAATTCAAAATTCTTATCTGTAACAAATGGGTTAAAGGGTGTTGCAAAAACATCCAGGGAAGAAAATAGTAATGCGGCTGAAGCAGATGCCGATGTTTGAATAAAAGTTCTCCGGTTTTGACTCATCTGTAAAATTAATTCGGTGTAATTATTAATGCTTCTTGTAAAATTATTGAGTTAGCCGTTCTAAAACAGATGTATAAAAGACATTATCATCAAGTCTATTTTTTGTCAGGCGATAATTTCCCTTATCACTTTTCCCGCCACATCTGTCAGTCTGAATGGCCTTCCCTGGAAGGGAAAGGTGAACTCTTCATGATTAAATCCTAACTGATTTAGAATTGTTGCCTGGATATCATGTGCATCCACTTTACCACTCACTGAGGTATACCCGATCTCATCCGTTTCACCATGAGTATATCCTTTTTTAATTCCGCCACCAGCCATCCAAATAGTGAATGCTTCAGTATGATGATCCCGTCCTTTGAAAGGATTTTGCGCTCCGTTGCGATTTTCCATCATGGGCGTACGACCAAACTCGCCACCCCAAACTACTAATGTTTCTTCAAGCAATCCCCTTTGCTTCAGATCAAGCAACAATGCGGTAATACATTTATCTATGCTGCGGCATTTATTAATGATTCCAATATTTAACGCATTGCTTGCATTATCGCCATGGGCATCCCATCCCCAATCGAAAAGCTGCACATAGCGTACTCCTTTTTCTACTAATTTTCTTGCAAGTAAAACATTGTTGGCAAAACAGGCTTTGCCGGGTTGGGTTCCATACATGTCATGGATATATGCCGGCTCGTCATTTATGTTCATTACTTCGGGAGCTGTGATCTGCATCCGGTATGCCATTTCATATTGTGAAATGCGGGATAATATTTCCGGATCATTATATTCAATGTACTCCTGCTGATTGGCTTTATTAATAGCCTCAATGGATGCCTTGCGCAAATTGCGGCTCATGCCATCCGGATCTTTTATGAACAATACCGGATTCCCTTCGCTTCGGCACTGCACACCCTGGTACACGGAAGGAAGAAAACCGCTTCCCCAAACGCTTTTACCGGCATCAGGAAAACTTCCTCCGCTGGTAAGAACAACAAAGCCGGGAAGGTTTTGATTTTCTGTTCCCAATCCATAGGTTACCCAGCTGCCCATACTTGGCCTTCCTAATCTGGCGCCGCCGGTATGCATTAATAATTGCGCCGGGGCATGATTGAACTGATCGGTAGTTACCGCTTTTAAAAACGTTATTTCATCGGCCACAGTAGAAAAGTGAGGTAAGTTTTCACTTATCCAGGCACCGCTATTTCCATGCTGTGCGAACTTTGCCTGTGGACCCAGCATTTTAGGCACTCCTGTTATAAAAGCAAATTGTTTTCCTTCCAAAAATGATTGCGGACAATCCTGTCCGTCCATTTTGGCCAGCTCAGGTTTGTAATCAAACAATTCAAGCTGTGAGGGGGCTCCGGCCATGTGCAGGTAAATCACACTTCTTGCCTTGCCTACAAAAGGAGGCGACTTTGGCAATAATGGACGTGCCGGATCAAAAGCAATAGATGCCGGAGAGGTGGACCCTTTGCTTCGGCAATTTCCGAGCAGGGATCCAATAGCCAGTGCACCCAGCCCCATCGCACTTTCTTTTAAGAAATGACGCCGGGTATGCATGCGCCTCACTTCGTCCTGCGCCTCTCTCAGCAATCGCTGATCATGCAATTCTCTTTGTGTCATGAATTTCTTTTTATTTTAAACAGGAGCATGGCCAATCTACCTGTGCGTTGGTGCCTGCACTGGCATTCTTACTTTTCTCATTACAATTTCCTTATTTTAATATTTTTAAACCACACGCCGCTTCCATGATCCTGTAAACAGATATACCCTTTTTTATCCATGCCATAGTCAGGAGTATCTTTCCACTTTCCGGTTGCTTTGCGCTGCTTCCAGTCGTCAGTCCAGGCTTCAAATTCTAAAACCTTTACACCATTCAGCCAGTGTTCCCGGTGGGCGCCATTCACTACTATCTTAGTTGTATTATATTCCCCCACTGGCTTTACGGGTCTTGTTGATGCCGTGTACATGGCATAATCAGATCCGGTTTTCTGCCAGTCCTCCAGTTTATCCTTGTATCCTTCATCATCTATCAATTGATATTCGGGGCCACTTTCATAAGAGGCATTATTTTTTTCGTTTACATGGTAAATGATACCGCTATTACCGCCAGCTGCAATTTTCCAGTCAACCAACAGTTCATAATTCTCATACATGTCTGATGTTATCAGGTCAGCCCGCAGGTCGCTTTTATCTGTCTCACTTCCTTTACAATAGATTTCTCCATTCTTTACTCCCCAGCAATCGGCCGGTTTATTTTGATACATACGCCAGCCATTCAGGCTTCTTCCATCAAACAATAATTTCCACCCCTCCTTTTTTTCTGCCGCTGTAAGTGTATTATCTTTTTGTGCAGAACCAGAAAATAAAAACATATTTCCCATAATTAATAAGATTGCAAAATTTATCCTTTTATACATAGCTATACGTTTTAAAAAATTTACTAAACAAAGAGTCTTTACTTTTTTATTAATTTTCGGGGTAAAATCTCGTTAGAGTTTTTAGCCATCTCACCTATCATTATCCTTATCCCACTTTTAATTTAAGCGGATCCCATTTCACTGCCTTATCTGTAAAATAACTGTCGTTGCAAAGCAAAGCAGGGGCTGCAGCACGATAACCAAATAAGGCATCTTCCATAACTGATTTCTTATCCCGGATAGCGGTAAAAAAATTATTAAAATGATCGAAGTGAGCTCCCTTATAACCTTTCTCTACTTCAAAAACGGTGGAGTCAGGAGGTAGTATTTTTTTCCGCTCATACGTACCGGGATTATCTTTATTTAATTTAGTTGCCATTAAAGGATCATCGGTAGCAGCATAGGCCTTATTGCGTGTCAATGTCACCTTATCCCATTCCACATTCATACTTCCTTCACTACCCACCATGCGCAGGTAAGTACTGTCTGCAGTGCCATCTACAAAGTTGACCCGAAGAGATAAATTAAAAGCAGGATGTTCCGGTGTTTCAGCATAGTCAAACATACCCATCAAAATATCGGGAACTTCACGCCCATCTTTCCAAAAGCGAAGACCCCCCATAGCCATAATTTTTTGCGGGCCTTTTGAATTGGTTATAAAATGCAGGCTGGAGAAAAGATGAACAAAAAGATCCCCGGACACACCCGTTCCATAATCTTTATAATTGCGCCAGCGGAAAAAACGTTTGGCATCAAAGGGGCGATCAGGATATTTATTTAAAAACATTTTCCAATCCACTGTTTTTTCCGAAGCGTCAGCCGGAATTTTATATTGCCATGCTCCTTCCGGTGAATTGCGTGCCCAAAATCCTTCTGCATAGTTTAGTTTACCAATAGCCCCGGCTGCCAGCAATTCTTTTGCTTTTTCATTTCCTAAAGAACTAACCCCCTGGCTTCCTACTTCAAACACTACTTTATTTTTGTTCTGTGCTTCCACTACGGCACTGCCTTCACTTACATCATGTACCATTGGTTTTTCACAGTATACGGCCTTACCGCTATTCATGGCTGCAACGGAAATATCTTTATGCCAGTGATCAGGTGTTGCGCATATGACGGCATCAATATCCTTGCGCTGCAGAATTTCACGGTAATCCCGTGTGGTATAAATATCATTACCATAAATTCTTTTTGCATCGGCCAGTCGACCATCATAAAGATCACAAGCTGCGATCAGCTTAACACCGGGAACCGTAATAGCTGTATTGGCATCGGCCTGGCCCATGCCACCAGCACCAATCAGGGCGATTTGGATATGATCATTCGCACTAACCTTGCTTAATCTTTGTAGCTGTTCCACTTTCTGGCTACTGGTGGCAGCTCTTATTACTTCCGGAACCAGGGTAGCACCAACAACACTTGTTGCAACTTTTTGAATGAAATTTCTTCTCGATGATTGATTACTCATTTTGATTCTTGTTTATTTTAGTTTACCAACTTATGTATATCCTGTTTGAATTCCCGGAATATTTTTACAGCATTATTACGGAGGAACCCCAATTTATTACAAATGCAGGTATCGGGTTCCAATTCTTTTCCGGGTCAATCACCATAAACCTTATCCTCCGACATATCAACTATATCCTTTCAACATGTTCACCTTAATTTTTCATTATCACCTCATCCAGGTTCATCAATGCATTTGCCACCACCACCAATGCCGCTGTAGAAGCATCTGTATGTTCATTTTTTTCACCGATCATCGCTAAGGTTTTATTGTCATCGTTCTTAAATTCTTTTAGCGCTTCCTGGTACAGATCTACAAATAATTTTAATTTTTCTGCGGGCATTTCTTTGTACATCATCCATTCATATCCTTTCAATATCTGCGCATCGATATTTGGTCCGGCTTGCTTTTTCATACGGTACGCAAAATGTCTTGCCATATCAAGATAGGCGGAATCATTTAAGGTTACCAGGGCCTGCAAGGGTGTATTGGTACGAATGCGGCGGGCGGTGCAAAGGACTCTTTGCACTCCATCAAATGAGATCATAGATGGATAAGGTGAAGTTCGTTTCCAATAGGTATACACAGCCCGGCGATACTGGTCATCTCCCTTACTATTTTTCCATGTGGCTCCATTATATGGCGAAAGCCAAATCCCCTCCGGTTGCCATGGCATCACACCAGGCCCGTACATTTTTGAACTCAGTTCACCGCTGATACAAAGATGCTGGTCACGCAATTGTTCAGCGCTTAATCTTACCCGGGGACCCCTTGCATAAAATTTATTGGCAGCATCTTTTTGCTTTAATTCCTCTGTCAATTTTGAATCCTGCTGATAGGTAGCACTCATCACAAGTTCTTTTAATAACTTTTTAATACTCCATTGATGATCATTCATCAACTTCCAGGCAAGAAGATCAAGAAGCAACTGGTGAGTAGGCGGGCTACCCTGTGTGCCCATATCTTCAAGTGTTTCTGCAATGCCATTTCCGAAAAGTTGCTCCCACAACCTGTTGACCATCGTTCTTGATACCAAAGGGTTTCGTTTATCCGTTAACCACATGGCAAGCCCTAACCTGTTTTTTGGAGCATTTGAAGGCATTGCAAAGCTTAATGAATTAGGCACGGCAGGTTCTACTTCTTTTCCTAATGTTAGCCTGTTTCCTCTATCAAATACATGGGTCTTTCTCCACATCCATTTTGGATTTTCTATCATTACCGGTGTAGTGGGAACGCTGGCCGTAACAAGGCTCCAAAATATTTTATTGCTGTCATCGTAACCCGGTTTTCCTTTACCAGGGTACAGCGGTAAAAAACTAAACCAATCAAACAGGATAGCGAACTCCTGCTTTTCCTGATTGTAGGTTGGACTTTCATAAGTAAGAAAAATATCATGCACGCCCTCCTGCTTATTAAACTGGACCGACTCAAGCCTCCATTTACTATTGGCCATAATGGGTATAGTAGCAAAAACCGGCCCGTCGGGAAAATCGGTTCTTATTTTTAAAGTACCATTTGTATTGGAGTAAAAATTCCAGATCATCTGGCCCACATTCTCAAGATTCACATTTCTAAATCTTGCAACTGAATGATCCCGCATTCCCAATGCATAATTTTTGCCGGCTATCACTGCATTTGTCATACTATCAGCAGTGGTGGAATTGATGGAAGGTTGCCAGGTACGTAAAAATTTCCTGAACTTTTCAGCTAGTTCATCCGAACCATATTCTTTAACCCAGGATGTTACTTTTGCAACTTCGTGCTGCATTGAATCATTGAATTCTCTTATTAACGGATACTCACCGGGCACATCTTCATCCCGTGTATTGTTGAAAAAGGCGAGAAATTTATAATACTCATCATGGCGGAAAGGATCATAAGGGTGGCTGTGGCACTGAACACAGGCAAACGTGGTGCTCATTAAGGATTCCCAGGTAGTGCTAACCCTGTCCATTACCGCAGCCGTTCTGAATTCTTCATTATCAGTGCCGCCTTCATCATTGGTCATGGTATTACGGCTAAAGGCTGTGGCGATATATTGTGCATCTGTAGGATCAGGCAATAGGTCCCCTGCTATTTGCTCTGTCAAAAACTCGTTATAGGGTTTGTCATCATTAAATGCTTTGATCAACCAATCCCTGTATTTCCAGATATCCCTTCCACCGTCTGATTCATATCCTTTTGTATCAGCATACCTTGACAAATCGAGCCAGAGCGAAGCCCATCGTTCTCCAAAGTGGGGTGACGCCAGCAGCGAATCAACCAGGCGTTCATACCCATTAACCTCATTACTTTTTAAATATTGCTGAGCCAGCTCAGCAGATGGATACATGCCGATCAGATCAAGACTTACTCTTCTTAGTAATGTTGACTTATCTGCCTGCGCAGATGGCTTAAGTTTTTCTTCCTGCAGTTTCGTAAATATGAATTTGTCAACGTCGTTCCGGATCCATTTATTATCTGCTTCCGGTAATTCAACCTTTTTTACTGGCAGGTAGGCCCAATGGTCGCCCCATTTTGCACCCTGTTTTATCCATCGTTTTAAAATGCTTATATCCTGTTTGCTCAGTGCTTCGTGTTTATAGGGCATTCTTTCCTCCGGATCATTGCTGGAAATGCGGCGGATCATCTCACTTCCTTCCGGGTCACCCGGAATAATGGCAGGCCTCCCTGATTCAGTTTTTGCTAATGCATCTTCACGAAATAAAACACTGAAGCCTGCTTTAGCTTTTACGCCACCATGGCAGGTAATGCACTTCTTATTTAGAATAGGCTTTACATCTGCACTAAAATCCACTTCTTCGGCTGGCTTAAATACCCTGTAGCTTATGAATGCCGTTATAACCAGGCCCAATACAAGAAGAAACTTTTTATTTAAAAAAAAATTCATAATAGCAGGTCGTTAAAATTTACCCTTTCCTAAAGGATTCAGTTCATAACATTACGCGGAAAAACAGCTCATGAAGTTACATCCAAAAAACCGTTTTTATTGTTGCAGAAATTTTCAAACGTTTGCGTAATAATTATTTCATACGTGGTTTAAATATCCTAAAAATTTTGAAGCGCCTTCTAAATTTTGAAAGCGTGGGAAAGCCGGCGGAAATATAACTTTAAAAAACTATTAATTGCATTTATCTTCCTATAGTTATATCACAAAGAAAATCAGATTGAGACAAGAAATTATCAACAATAATTTGACTGGATTGAAGAATGGAAAAATCAATTGATTCATTGTAGGTTTGCATATACCTTAGAATTATCATCAGAAGTCAAAGATATGAGGCAAAGTAGTTAACTTATGACAATTTATTTCGGATATGAGAAAGGCCAGGTATTACAAGCCTTGCGTTACCATTTTATCAGCAGGCCCGAGATCCGCATCATGATCATTCTGGTGAATGTATTTGCTTTAATTTCCCTTGTCTTATATGCATTGAATAAAATTACCCCTATGGCGTTCCTGATTGGGTCAACGTTGTGGTTTGTTTTGATGATCAGCTTTTGGTTTATGCTACCCATGATCGTTTATCGAAGGGCAGAAACTTTTCGCCACGAATTCAGCATGAGTTTTGAACAGGAGGGTTTTTCATTGCAGCATGAAAGGGGATCAAGATCCTGGACCTGGGCCTCCCTAAGCCACTTTATTGAAAGCCCCCATTTTTTCCACCTATATTTTGATAGCCGTTCTTTTTTCCTGGTTCCAAAAAGCGGCTGCCGGGATAAAGATGAAGTTTTTGAATTACGGCAAATATTAAAAGAGAAAGCTAAAAGAAAATAAAATCCCTGGTGCCCGCCTGGTTTAAAGATTGTTTAATGCGGCTCAATTTTCATATTATTAAAACCGGTTCGGTCAATTTATAAAACTGAATGCTGTATAAATTATAATAATTTTTCCATCAGGTAGTGTGGAATGGTCACTTCAATAAATTCATCTCCTTTGACCTTATAGCCTACTTTTTCATAAAAACCTACTACGTTTTTCCTGGCATTCATCCGGATCGTTTTATATCCACGATCTCTTGCCAGGTTTTCTGCAAAATTCATTAAGGCCCGGCCGATACCTTTTCCCTGCAGATCATTTAAGACAGCCATCTGACGCAAACGAACAATGGAAGGCTCCTCTTCCACCAGCATACAACAGCCCAGCATCTGGTCATCCTCAAAAGCGCCTATCAGGATATTATCTTTTTCTTTTTCGAGGTCTTCCGGAGTAAAATATAACCCCAAAGGCTTACGCAAAATAGTATCTCTCAGCTTTACCATTTGCTTATATTCCGGAGAGCCGTGATCAATAAGTTTAAGCGCCATTTAAAAAATTGAAATAGTTGAAAGCTTTCAATTTACAAAGAACTTATAATACAGCCAACGGAACAAGTTTATTATTTTAGGTGGTTTCACAAATTAAATTGCGACTTATACAATTTGTTTTCAAATAATTATATGAAAAACGGAAAATATAGAGATTCCGATGGTGGTTTACTCAAAAAGTATATTTTTGCAGCCATATTAACTAAACTATTACAACATGTCAGACATTGCATCAAGAGTAAAAAAGATCATTATAGACAAATTGGGAGTTGACGAAGCAGAGGTAACCAACGAAGCGTCCTTCACCAATGATCTGGGTGCCGATTCATTAGACACCGTTGAATTGATCATGGAATTCGAAAAAGAATTCAACATCTCCATTCCAGATGAACAGGCTGAAACCATCACCACGGTGGGCCAGGCAGTTGCTTACCTCGAGGAGCATGCTAAATAGTGTACCTTTTGCCTTTCGTTTTTCTACTTGAAGAACGGACGCTAAAATGTCTTCTTTCAGGAAGAAAGGGAATAAATGAATCCGCCTTCGGATCCGATTTACTAAGCATGTCTGGGTAGCGGATCGAAGGCGGTTTTAATCTTCATTATTGAAAAGCTGAAATCAACCATATGGAATTGAAAAGAGTAGTTGTTACTGGAATGGGGGCTCTTACGCCACTGGGAAATTCAGTTAATGAATATTGGACTAATTTAGTTAATGGGGTATCAGGAGCTGATATGATCACTTTGTTTGATGCGGCCAAATTCAGAACAAAGTTTGCTTGCGAAGTCAAAAATTTCGACCCCGTGCAATTCCTGGATAAAAAGGAAGCCAGGAAAATTGACAGGTTTACTCAATTAGCATTGGTTGCAAGTGACCAGGCTATGGTAGATGCGGGTTTACATAAGGATAATATAGATCCCGACAGAATAGGAGTAATTTTTGGAAGTGGTATAGGTGGATTGATCACCTTTCAAAATGAAGTAACAGAATTTGCCAGAGGAGACGGCACCCCCCGATTTAATCCATTCTTTATTCCTAAAATGATATTGGATATTGCAGCAGGCCAGATCAGTATGAGGCATAATCTTCGCGGACCCAATTACGCTGTAGTAAGCGCTTGCGCCAGCAGCACTAATGCTATTCTTGATGCGGTAATGCTTATAAAACTTGGCAAGGCAGATATTTTATTAACCGGAGGCAGCGAAGCAGTGATCAGCGAAGCGGGTGTTGGCGGATTCAATGCTATGAAGGCAATGAGCGAAAGAAATGACGATCCAAAAACCGCCAGCCGTCCATATGATAAAGACCGGGATGGATTTGTAATGGGAGAAGCGGCGGGGGTTTTGGTTTTAGAGGAATTGGAACATGCTATTGCCCGTGGTGCAAATATTATTTGTGAAGTAGTAGGTGGTGGAGCCACTGCCGATGCACATCACATTACCGCACCGCACCCGGAAGGCCTTGGCGCCAAAAACGTAATGCTGGCAGCTTTGAACGATGCCGGAATGAAGCCAGAAGAAATTGATTATATCAATACGCATGGCACTTCAACTCCACTGGGAGATATTGCTGAAACAAAAGCAATTCTTCATGTTTTTGGCGAGCATGCCTTTAAATTGAACATAAGTGCTACTAAGAGTATGACCGGCCATTGCCTGGGTGCTGCTGGTGTAATAGAAGCCATTGCCTGCATACAGGCCGTTATTCATGACGTCGTGCCGCCAACCATTAATCACTTTGAAAATGATCCGGACCTGGATCCTGATCTTAATTTTACTTTTAATAAAGCACAACAACGCACTGTAAATGCGGCGTTGAGTAACACTTTTGGCTTTGGAGGACACAATGCTTGCGTCATTGTAAAAAAATATACAGCATAGCTTTCAATGGTCTTTTTTTTGTTTCAAGGATAACGTTGTCTAAGTTAACTACAATTACCTTTTTTTATTTATATGAACATCAGCATCTTTACTGATATAGTATTTGAACTTTTTTTCGTAGATTAATACCGTGGATTTTATTACCAATCTTTTCCGGAAGCAAACCGGCTCGTCCTTTAAAAAAGAGCTTACCAATATTTTAGGCTTCAGCCCTAAAAACATTTCACTCTATAAGACCGCTTTAACTCACCGGTCTGTACGGGAGGGTGCTGATGAAAATAATGAACGGTTGGAATATTTAGGTGATGCAGTATTGAGCGCCCTGGTTGCTGATTATCTTTTCAAACGCTATCCATATAAAGAAGAAGGTTTTCTTACCGAAATGCGAAGCAAAATGGTTAACCGGCAGCAGTTGAATGATATTGCTGTCCGGATGGGTTTGAAAAAAGTTACGCTTTATAACAAATTGGATGGCTCTCTGAAAGTAAGCCAGATATTTGGCAACACGCTGGAGGCTTTGGTAGGTGCTGTATACCTGGATTTGGGATATAAAAAATCGGCCAAATGGGTACAGGAATATATTTTACTTCCCCACATGTTTATGGACGATCTTGAAAACCTGGAGATCAATCATAAGAACAAATTATATGGATGGGCCAATAAAAATGGAAAGGTTTTGGAATTTGAAACCATTAATGAACAATTGGAAAATGGAAGACGTCTTTTCACTGTTGCTGCCGTCATTGACGGAAATAATATTGCGCAGGGAAAAGCATTTAATAAAAAAGATGCCTCACAAATTGCAGCGCAGGTTGCTGTAATGAAAATGGGAATTATCAATTCTGATTCTCAGATATCAGAAAATGGAAATGGTGTTGATAAAGTTGATAAAATAGCCTAATGCCTTTTCATTTTCTTTCCATACACAGTTCAATCAAAACGCCGTTTGTATGCCGGGGATGTAAGAAACAAACCAACTTATTGTCAGCTCCCTCTTTAGGCTTTTCATTCAGCAATACAAATCCTTCTTTTTTTAGCCTTTCCATTTCAACTTCAATATCGGTAACATTAAAAGCCAGATGATGAGTGCCTTCCCCATTTTTCTCTACATATTTTGCAATAATCCCTTCTTTATCCATGCTTTCAAGTAATTCTATCTTGGTTTCCCCTGTTTTAAAAAATGCTGTTTTTACCCGTTCGCTTTTTACCATTTCAGTTTTATAACAGGAACTATTAAGTAGTTTTTCAAATAGAGGAACCGACCTGGATAAATCTTTTACCGCTATTCCTATATGTTCAATATTTAACATGAAGATCTTTTTTAAATTATGAATGCATAGTATAAATATACAGGGTCTTACCTGTAGGAAACAACCAGTAAAATAGAACCTTTTGAGTTAATTTCGTGTTTAAAAAGTATTCAAAAGCATTAGCATGTTGAAGTTTCCGGTATATCTTGATAATAACGCTACTACTCCCTGTGATCCGGAGGTGGTCAACGCAATGCTACCATATTTTAGCCTCAATTTTGGGAATGCGGCCAGCCGCAATCATTCTTACGGGTGGGTAGCAGCGGAAGCAGTAGATATTGCCCGCGAAGAAGTAGCCAAATTGATAGGCGCAGAACCGAAAGAAATCATTTTTACATCTGGAGCGACAGAATCTGATAATCTGGCGTTGAAGGGAGTTTTTGATATGTATGCCGGAAAAGGAAACCATATCATAACATGTAATATAGAACATAAGGCAGTTTTGGATACCTGCAAGCAAATTGAAAAATCCGGTGGTGATGTAACCTATCTGGAGGTAAAGGAAAATGGCCTGCCGGATCTGGCTGAACTGGAATCAGCAATAAAGCCAGAAACAATCCTCATTGCCATCATGTATGCCAATAATGAAATTGGAACTATTATGCCCATGAAAGAGATCAGCCTTATTGCGAGGAAACATGGGATCATATTGTTCAGCGATGCAACACAGGCTGTTGGAAAAATTCCTGTCGATGTCAATAAAGACGGGATTGACTTGCTTGCGTTTTCTGCACATAAAATGTATGGACCCAAAGGAGTGGGAGCATTATATGTGCGCCGCAAAAATCCAAGGGTAAAGCTAACTGCGCAGATAGATGGAGGAGGCCATGAAAAAGGAATGAGGAGCGGAACGCTTAATGTTCCGGGAATTGTGGGATTCGGGAAAGCCTGTGATCTGGCAAGAATCAAAATGCCGGAAGAAGCACAAAAGATCAGGCAGCTTAGAGATAAATTAGAGAACGCCTTATTACAGATTGAAGAGTCATATTTGAATGGAGATAAAGAATCAAGGTTGCCGCATGTGATTAATATCTCTTTTAAATATGTGGATTCGGAAGGATTGTTGATGGGATTCAATAAGAATATTGCTGCATCTTCGGGTTCTGCCTGCTCCTCTGCTTCTATAGAACCTTCATATGTTCTAAAAGCATTAGGAATGGATGATGACCTGGCTCAAAGTTCAATTCGGTTTGGCCTGGGGCGTTTTACAACCGGCGGGGAAATTGATTTTGCCATTGACCTGGTGCCACGAACCGTTTCAAAATTAAGAGAGATGAGCCCTTTGTGGGTAATGCATAAAGAAGGCATTGATCTGAAAGGTTAGAAAGAACTAACTACAAGGAATCAGAGTTTTAAACAGACCAGGAGTAACTCGCCTGCCATTTGAATATATGAAAAAACAATTTTGAATTAATTTTAATGTGGAGAATGATAAAATTTTTTTAACAAAAGAAACCAACTATTGTTATTCATTAGAACTGTTTGCAATTAAACTTTATAATTATGAGCGCAACAATGGAAAATGCGGTATATGTTAGTGACAAGGCGAAAATAAAAGTGAAACAATTGCTGGAAGAGTCCGGCAAAGCAAACGATCCCTCCTATTTTCTCCGCGTCAGCGTGGTAGGAGGAGGATGTTCAGGCTTAAGCTACAAAATGGATTTTGACAATGAAGTAAAACCCACCGACCAGGCTTTTGAAGACAACGGGGTAAAAGTAGTTACGGATCTGAAAAGTTTTTTATACCTGGTAAATACAACTCTTGACTTTTCGGAAGGGTTGAATGGAAAAGGATTTTATTTTAGCAATCCAAATGCCAGCCGGACTTGCGCCTGCGGCGAAAGCTTTGCTGTTTAATGTCAACCTTTCTTATTGCATTTATTTCTTTGAATAGTCCTAAAATAGGTTGACAAATTTAAAATAGTCCCGGTTGCCTCAGGTAGCCGGGATTTTTTCATTATACTATTCTCTTTTCATTTTCTTTGATTTTGGTGGTGGCGGTGGTGGTGCTGCCGGAAGCAGGGGGACATCAGGAGAAACTATTTCGCTTTCAAGATGAAGTTCCGGGGCGGCAGATATCCCCTTATTACCCTTTACACGGGGCGGTGGTGGAGGTGGTACACCCGGTGCAGCGGGTGTAGCCGGAACTAAAGAATTTGTTTTTTCCCCATTTTCAGCAGGTGGTGGTGGCATTACTTTTACATTAACTTCCGGAGTATTTGGCGGTGCTGGTGGAGGCGGTGGTGATTTCCTGGGCTGGGCTTCTGCCATCATTACCAGGCATACCATCGATACTGAAAAGAGCATACATTTTTTCATAATCAATTATTTATTTCTTAGATGATCTTCTTTGTATTTTCCATATGTACGGGTTAAATTAAATTCTTTTGATGCAGGCGAGCAGGAATCATTTAAACATTTATCCGGTAAACCTTTTCAACTTTGCCTTATTTTGCAGCTTCTATGTGGTCTATCTGTAAAAAAGAACTCCGTCAATTTTTCAGCAGTCTTACAGGCTATATCGCCATTATCGTTTTCCTGTTAGCCAACGGTTTGATGCTATTTGTTTTTAAAGACAATATCCTTGATTTTGGATATGCTACGCTTGATCGTTTTTTCCAGCTGGCACCCTGGGTACTTCTTTTACTTATTCCGGCCATCACCATGAGAAGTTTTGCTGATGAATTCAGAAGCGGAACTTTTGAAATTTTGCAAACCCGGCCGCTAACCCGGTGGCAGATTGTTGGCGGAAAATATTTCGGAAGTTTAATTGTAGTGTTTATTGCTTTAGTGCCCACTATCATATATTTTTTTTCCCTGCAAGCGCTTTCAGGCAATGAAGGGGTAGATACTGGTGCTACAATCGGTTCATATATTGGCTTATTTTTTTTAGCCGCCGTGTTTACAGCTATTGGCATCTGTATAAGCAGCTTCACCAATAATGCGGTCATAGCATTTATCATCAGCCTCATTGCATCAGTCTTGTTGTATTATGGATTTAGTGCCATTGGTCAACTGGCTGCCCTGGAAGGTGGCGCTGATTATTATGTTGAAATGCTGGGGATCGATTTTCATTATAACAGTATTAGCCGGGGAGTAATAGATACCCGGGATATTATTTACTTCCTGAGTGTGGCTTTTTTACTGTTAACGGTTACAAATCGTAATTTATTAAAGCGGTAAAATGAAAAACCTGTTTGAGAAAATAATGACATCACGATTGGGTTTGCTTTTGTTATTATTATTTTTAGGAGTAATTAATTTCCTGGCGTCAGTTGTTCATTCAAGAATAGACCTCACCAAAGAAAAAAGATATACCCTTAGCAAAGCCACAATGGATTTACTGCAAACTGTTGATGACAATGTACTGATCGATGTTTTTCTAAAAGGAGAATTTCCCGCCGGGTTCAGAAAGCTTGCCAATAGTACAAGTGAATTTTTACAGTTGTTAAAAGATAAGAATGGTTCAAAAATCAATTACCGCTTTATTTCTCCGCAGGAAAAAATGCCCGGAACGGAAGCCACGTACGAGGATTCCATTTCTAAGTTAGGAGCCGGCGCTATTAATCTGACAGTGCAAGTAAAAGCTGGAGAAGAAAATAAAAGAATTTATCCGGTTGCACTCATGACCTATAAAGGAAAGCAAACTTTAGTCAACCTCTACTCCGGTGGAAAAAGAATGATCACGCCAGTGGAAATGAATAGTGCCGAGGCGTTGATGGAATACCAGTTTGCTAAATCGTTAAGTAACCTGATCAACCCGGGGAAACCGCTTATAGGCTATTCCTTTGGTAACGGTGAGCCAACGGATGCAAGAACCTATGCCATGCAGCAAGCTCTGCAAGCTGAATACAGGCTCGCCCTATTGAACATACATGAACAGCCAGTTAATCCCGATACGTTTAAGGTTTTGTTAGTTGTAAAACCAACCTTACAGTTTTCTGAGAATGAAAAATTGAAGTTAGATCAATATGTAATGGGTGGTGGCAAATTACTTTTCTTTGTGGATGACCTGATAGCGGAACAGGATAGCCTGAGATATAAACCTGAAATAATTGCGTATGATAGAAACTTAAATCTCACTGACCTTTTGTTCCGTTATGGCGTTCGTATCAATCCATCACTGGTCATGGATCTTCAATGTGATTTTTTACCTTTTGCAGTGGGTGGATCAGCAGACAATCCACAGTTTGAATTCCTGCACTGGAATTATTACCCTTTGTTTGAAGGTAAATCCACTCACTCAATTAATAAAAACCTGGGCCTTGTTGCCGGCCGTTTCGTAAATTCTATCGATACCATCACCACACCGGGTATTGCCAAAACTGTCCTGCTTTCTTCGTCGTCTAATTCCCGTGTTATCAGCACACCTGCTTTGATAAGCCTGAATGAAAACCGGAACGTTGCTGAAGATGAAAAATTTAAGCAGGCTGATATCCCGGTTGCTGTTTTGCTGGAAGGTCAGTTTACTTCTCTTTTCCGAAACCGCATAGCACAATCGCAAAAAGATCTATTAACGGGAGCAGGAATGGCGTTCAGGGAATCTTCTCCAAATAATAAAATGATTATCGTTGCTGACGGAGATATGGCACTCAATGATGTGTCCACAAGAGATGGCCCCCTGCCCATGGGTGTCAATCTTTTTACTTCCGGATCACAATATGAATATCAGTTTGCCAACCGTGAGTTTCTTCTTAACTGTATAGAGTATCTGGTGAACAACCCGGCTATCAGTGAAACCCGCAACAAGGATATTGTTCTCCGCTTGCTTGACACAAAAAAGGTACAGGAAAACAAAACCTTCTGGCAGTTAATTAATATCGCTTTACCCGTTTTGCTGGTTATCATTTCAGGATTTGTGTACCAGGCGATACGGAAAAAAAAATATGCAAGCTAATAAACCACCTATAGTTTTAATTGAAAAAATTCTAACCAGCCTGGTTAATTACTTTAATCCTTTTCCCTGCCTCTCCCTTGCTATCTTTGTAGTTTAAGCTTATTCAACCGGCATATGTCAGCAGATCAATTCTCGTATCTCGTCTTCGGAGCTATTTTGGTGCTTGCGCTAGTTTTTGATTTAGGCCTTTTAAGTAAGAAGGGCAAAAAAGTTACCATCAGGCAAGCGCTTTATCAAACTTTTTTCTGGGTAGGCCTGGCTCTTGCATTTTTTATTTTTATGTGGATAGAAAATGGGGAGACCATAGCGCTGGAGTACCTGAGTGCTTACCTGATGGAATGGAGCCTCAGCATAGATAATATCTTTGTTTTCATCCTTATCTTTTCCTCTTTTGCAGTAAAAGAAAAGAATTATGGCCGGGTATTGTTGCTCGGCATTTTAATGGCAATTATATTTCGCATCGTTTTTATTACCGTAGGGGTGGCACTGGTAGACAGGTTTCACTGGATATTATATGTATTTGGTGTATTTCTTGTTTACACCGGTTATCATATGTTTACCACCAATGAAGAAGAAGAATTTGACCCGCACAAAAGTAAAGTATATAAATGGCTAAAAAAATGGCTTCCCCTGGCGCCGCATGATGGAAATGGCCGGTTTATTATCAGGGAAAATGGAAAAAAGTATTATACCAGCCTTTTTGTTGTTGTTATTATGCTTGCAGCTATTGACCTGGTATTTGCTTTGGATTCAATCCCTGCCGTGATGGGTATTTCAAGAGATAAAATGGTAATATATACTTCTAATATATTTGCGGTGCTGGGCTTACGATCGCTTTTCTTTTTGCTTCGCGGTGCAGTGAGCAAGTTTGATTACCTGCCGCAGGGCATTGCTATTGTACTTGGATTTATCGGTTTAAAAATGCTTGGAGAGCACTGGATCAACCAGTGGATCGATAAAACAATTCAGGTTTTTATTTCTTTAGGAGTGATCATGCTCTGCATCACCGGTTCTATTTTTTATTCTATTTTCATGACAAAAAAAGGACTGCCTCCGGATATTACGGACGATAATGTGTTGGGTCCACGATCTGATTAATTTGCTCACCATTGAAATATTCATTAGCTCATATCGCTGATATTTTAGGTTTTCCCAAAGTTAACCGCAACCTGGTCATAGAGCATATTTTGTTGGACAGCAGGAAGGTTTATTCGCCGGCGAATTCCTTATTTTTTGCTTTATCCGGGGCAAGAAGGGATGGCCACCAGTTTATTCCAGAATTGTATAAAAAAGGGATTCGGAGTTTCGTTGTCAGCCAGGTACCTGATACCACTCTTTTTCCGGAAGCTGCTTTTATCCGGGTCAGCGATACACTAGTCGCCTTACAATTGCTGGCAACATATCATCGTAGCAGGTTTGAATTGCCTGTAATAGGAATAACCGGCAGCAATGGTAAAACAATTATTAAGGAATGGCTTTACCAGCTTTTACATGAAGATTATAACGTTGTTCGCAGTCCAAAAAGTTATAACTCCCAAATAGGTGTTCCGCTCAGCGTATGGCAGATGAATGAACAACATAGCCTGGGTATTTTTGAGGCCGGCATTTCCAAACCGGGAGAAATGGAAATACTTGAAAAGATCATACAACCTTCCATGGGGGTATTAACAAATATTGGAGAAGCGCATAGCGAAGGATTTGCAGACCCGGTTCAAAAATTAACTGAAAAACTAAAATTGTTTAGCCATTGCCAGGTGCTCATTGCCCGGGAAAGTGATCTGAAAGACAAAAAGAATTTAATTGACGCACTTAAAAATAAACCAGCCCTGCTTACCTGGGGCTTTTCAGCAGGGAATGATCTGTTGGTAAAGCATATTGAAAAAAAGGAAAAGAAAAGTATTATTACAGTTTGCCCGGGGTCAGCAGAAAATAAAATAATTATTCCTTTTTCAGATGACGCTTCAATTGAAAATGCCATCACCTGTTATTTTGTTTTATTGCATTTTGGATATACTCATGAATGGATAGCAAAGAGAATGGAGCAACTTCAACCGGTTAATATGCGCCTGGAACTGAAGAAAGGAATTAATTATTGCATGCTTATCAATGACAGTTACAGTGCCGATATCAACTCATTAGAAATAGCGCTTAATTTCCTTGATCACCAAAGCGGGTATTCAAAAAAAACGGTTATTCTTTCTGATGTATTGCAAACTTCCAGGGAAGATGAAAACCTGTACCATTATATCCTCGAAAGATTTAAAAAACACCAGGTTTCAAGAGTTATCGGAATTGGAGAAAAGATTTCAAAAATACTTCAGCCTTTATCCAAAAAAGAAAATAGCCTGCAAATTGAACTACACGCCGATACGGAAAGCTATATTCAGCAATTCAGATCTACGCAGTTTCATGAAGAATTAATTTTAATAAAAGGCGCCAGGGTTTTTGGCTTTGAACGCATCGTGCAATTGCTGGAACAAAAAGCGCATCAGACCATATTGGAAATAAACCTGAATTCGCTTGTTCATAATGTAAAGATCTACCAGAAACAATTGAAGCCTTCTACCAAAATGATGGCCATGGTGAAAGCATTTGCCTATGGCAGCGGAGGGGCGGAGATAGCCGGCATCCTTCAATACCACAAACTGGATTATCTGGGTGTTGCTTATGCCGACGAAGGAATAGAACTAAGAAAAGCCGGAATTACACTTCCCATCATGGTGATGAATCCGGAAGAATCTGCTTTTGAATCGATCGTTGAATACAACCTGGAACCGGATATATATTCATTCCATATGTTGCATTTATTTGAATCTTTCCTTAATAAGGAAGGTTTGCATCAATATCCCGTTCATATAGAATTAGAAACCGGAATGAACCGCCTGGGATTCCCTGCCGGAGAAATAGATGCCCTGGCAAACCACTTGCAAAACACTTCATTGTTAAAAATGCAAACTGTTTTTACTCACCTGTCAGCAAGTGAAGATCCGGCCCAGGATGATTATACAATGCAACAATATGATCTTTTCATAAATGCTGCTGCCGTGTTGAAAGAAAAACTGAACTATACTTTTCTGCAGCACATTGCAAATTCAGCTGCCATTTTCCGCCTGCCTTATCTGCAATTGGATATGGTAAGGCTGGGAATTGGTATGTTTGGTATAGACAGCGCAAAAATAAATCAATCATTACTTCAGCCGGTGGCTATTTTGAAAACGACCATTGCACAATTAAAGCATCTTAAGAAAGGTGAATCTGTAGGCTATAATCGTAAAAGCATCGTCAACCGTGACAGTGTAATTGCCACGGTTCGTATTGGCTATGCAGATGGCTATTCCCGTAAACTGGGAAATGGTAATGGAAAAATGTGGGTACCGGCCAAACTATCCGGCGAAGCAGGAAGGCTGGCGCCGGTCATCGGAAGTATCTGTATGGATATGACCATGCTTGATGTTACAGGTATTGAGAATTTGCAGGCTGGTGACGAAGTGATAGTTTTTGGCAAAGAGGTGCCTGTTCAGCAATTAGCAGAATGGGCAGGAACCATACCTTACGAAATAATAACCAGCATTTCTCAACGGGTAAAAAGAGTGTATTTTGAGGAATAAAATTGTTAAAATTACTAAGGCCGGTGCTAACTTGCTTTTATCATTCTTCCATTGTAAAAACTGTTTTTTATAAACTGCATTACGCTTAGCTTCAGAAACCTAAAGTCCTATATTTGCTGATTAAAAAAAATCATAGTGAAGCTGAGATCCACTTTTCTTATTATCGTCCTTATTATTATAGCTGACCAGGCTTTGAAGGTTTGGATCAAAACGAGTTTTCCTTTTGGCCATGTAAAAGATGTGATGGGCATAGAATGGTTCAAACTTTATTTTATTGAAAATAAAGGCATGGCCTGGGGATGGGAATTTGGTGGAGAATGGGGCAAAATGATTCTAACACTTTTCCGGCTGGCTGCTGTCATCTTTGGTACCTGGTACCTGGTTAAGATCGTTAAACAGAAATACCATACAGGATTTATATTTTGTGCTTCGCTGATTTACGCCGGTGCCCTGGGTAACCTGATAGATAGTATGTTTTACGGTTTGATCTTTGAAGAAACCACCTATTCTTCCGTGGCCAGGATGTTTCCTTCACAAGGCTACGCCGGCTTCCTCCATGGAAGAGTGGTTGACATGCTCTATTTTCCACTTATAAAAACAACTTATCCAAACTGGTTTCCATTTGTTGGTGGTGAGGAATTTGAATTCTTCAGTCCCATATTCAACATAGCCGACGCCTCCATCTCCTTCGGCGTGATTACGCTGTTTGTTTTTCAAAAACGGTTCTTCAAAAAACACCCGGAAAATGAAAAACATCCAACTGTTGAAACCAGTTCTGAAATAAGTGACAAGATGCAGGTATTATAAAAAAAGCAGCAACATCAGAGATGCCGCTGCTTTTAGCCATTGGATTTCCTTTTATTCATAATTACTGAACCAATCTTTCTCATCGGGCTCAATATGCTTAGGCTTCTTCCTCCGTGACGGAGTGCCAGAAGTTTTGGTTTTATAAGGATCGGTCATGGAATAAACACGGGTTCTACCGGTAGTCTTCGATTTTTCAGTCAATAAGGCTTTCAAATGAGATGCCTGGGGGCCTTCAGCTTTATTTGCCTCATCTTCCAGCGCTTTTAGCGGATAAGGAGAATAATTGTAGGAAGGTTTACGATTATTTTTCATAGGTGTGGATTTTGGCTTAAGAAATAATTCAATTAGTAAGATACTCACCCTCTCACCCTCTTACAAGAATACACATATAAAAAAAAGAAGAACCATCAATTCTTCTCTTTTTACGTAAGTGATTTTACTATTTATTAGCGGCACTTATGGCCAGGTACTTCATTTTCTGCCAATCCATTCAGCTGATCAACTCAACTTTCCGACCATATTGGCTGGTATCACCCATTCATCAAATTCCTTTGCGGTCAGGTATCCCAATCGGACGGCCATTTCTTTTAGCGTTGTTCCCTCCTTATGGGCTTTTTGTGCTATTTCTGCTGCTTTGTAATACCCGATTTTAGTGTTCAGGGCAGTAACAAGCATCAGGGAATTATCAACATGTTTTTTAATATTAGCCTTTATCGGTTCAATACCCACTGCGCATTTATCATTAAAGCTTACACATCCATCACCTATCAACCTGGCACTATGCAGAAAGTTGAAGATCATTACCGGTTTAAACACATTCAACTCAAAATGTCCGTTACTACCCCCTATACTGATGGTAACATCATTCCCCATCACCTGTGCTGCAATCATGGTCAATGCTTCACATTGCGTAGGATTTACTTTTCCCGGCATGATAGAGGATCCGGGTTCATTATCTGGTATAAACAATTCCCCGATACCGCTTCTTGGACCCGAAGATAGAATGCGAATATCATTTGCGATCTTCATCAAACTAACCGCCACCATTTTTAATGCGCCATGCGCCTCTACTATAGCATCATGCGCTGCTAAGGCCTCAAATTTATTTTCAGCTGTTACAAAAGGCAATCCTGTTAGTTTAGCAATTTGCTTTGCCACCTTAACATCATAGTTGGGTGGGGTATTGATGCCCGTTCCAACAGCGGTCCCGCCAAGTGCTAATTCACTTAAATGAGGGAGTGAATTTTTTATTGCCTTTAACCCGTGGTCGAGTTGGGAAACATACCCGCTGAATTCCTGGCCTACCGTAAGTGGCGTAGCATCCATAAAATGGGTGCGCCCGATCTTCACCACTTTCATATACTGCCTGCTTTTTCTCGCCAGCGTATCGCGTAATTTTTTAATCCCCGGTATCGTTATTTCTGTGAGAATTTTATAGGCAGCAATATGCATAGCCGTTGGAAATGTATCATTAGAGGATTGTGATTTATTCACATCATCATTTGGATGCAGGAATTTTATTTTATCGGTCAGTTTACCTCCTTTCAATACATGACCGCGATAAGCAACCACTTCATTTACGTTCATATTACTTTGCGTTCCACTACCTGTTTGCCATACAACCAACGGGAAATAATCATCCAATTGACCGTCTAATATTTCATCACACACTTTACCGATTAGAATTGATTTGTTTTTTGGCAATACTCCGGCCTCCTGGTTGGTGATAGCCGCTGCTTTTTTCAGGTAGGCAAAAGCCCGGATGATCTCCTTAGGCATTTTATTAATGTCCTGTGCGATCCGGAAATTATCAATACTGCGCTGAGTTTGCGCACCATAATAAGCTTTGGCGGGCACTTTTACTTCGCCCATGGTGTCCTTTTCTATCCGATAGTCCATAAGTAGTGTTTTGTGCGGCAAATGTAGGTATTTAGTTTTTTGGTTTTCTCTTGAAACAACCACCATTGATATAGAAAATTTAAATGATATTGGCATTTTTTTGCGGTCCCATTATCCTTTTTTTGCTAAAGCTTAATATTTTGCTATTTTCAACTTCCCATTTAGCTTCCAATCCCAACCGAAAAGCTCACTTTCATTTTCCTGCTGTAAACCAAAAAATCTGAACATTTATTTTAAACCACCTGGTTAAAGCTTTTAAAGTTTTTTAAAGGATGGCTATTTTTTGAAATGGAAGTCATGATACTACCTGATATGTAATGGTGGATCATTCTTTCAAATCAAACTTTTAGCCTGGCAAAATTTTAAAGGCTATACAACTGTAAACCTTTGTTATGAAGAAAATTTTTTACTCCGCAATAGCTACTTTTTTATCCTTACTATTTTTTTCTTTTGCCTCCGCCCAGGGCATATACCAAATCTGGGGGACTACATCGTTTGGAGGCACAGATGAATCCGGTACTATCTTCAGAACCGACGGAGAAGGAAAAAATTTAAAATCGATGTATTCCTTTACCCGGACCAATATGGGGGCCAACCCGATGTATAACCAATTAACGGCCTATAATGGAAAATTTTATTCAATGGCTTCTTCCGGAGGTGCCAATTACCTCGGGGTAATTTTTGAGTGGGATCCACTCACGAATATTTATACAAAAAAGTTTGATTTTGAAACGGCAACAGGGAATGATCCTTTTGGAAGCCTTGCTTTATTAAATGGCAAGTTTTATGGTATGACGCAATTTGGAGGAGCCAACGATATGGGTGTCATTTTTGAATGGGATCCGGCCACCAATGTGTACACAAAAAAATTCGATTTAAATGATACCAACGGGGCGAATCCTTATGGAAGCCTTTTGTTAAACGGTGGTAAGTTTTATGGAATGACCCGCCTGGGCGGAGCCAACAATATGGGAGTAATTTTTGAATGGGATCCTGCCACTAATACTTTTTCCAAAAAGCATGATTTTGATGGGTTGAACGGTAGTAATCCAAATGGGGACCTGGTTGTTTACAATGGTAAATTTTATGGAATGACAAGCTCAGGTGGAGGCGGTAATGGTAGAGGGGTGATTTTTGAATGGGATGTTGCATCTGGTAATTATACAGTAAAATATGAATTTAGTTCCGTCCTCCGGCAGGGCGATACCCCGTATGGCAACCTGGTAATCTCTAATGACAAATTTTATGGAATGACCAGTAAGGGTGGGGTGAGTGGGGATGCGGGTGTCATCTTTGAGTGGGACCCCGCCACAAATACTTATTTAAAAAGGCTTGATATTGGCGATAATAGTGAAAACCCTTTCGGCAACTTATTACTTAAAGATGGCAAATTTTATGGAATGGTATACAACAGGGGCGGTGGAAAATTCAGTCGTGGATTTTTGTTTGAATGGAACCCGGTTACTAATAATTACGCAAGGAAATATATTTATGAGAATAATGCAATCAGTGATGAATCCTATACGGGTGCTAATCCCCGGGGCAGCCTGGTGGTTGGCGGTGATAAAATTTATGGAATGACCTCTTCGGGAGGCAGCAGTGAAAACGGGGTCATTTTTGAATATGATCCGTCAGGTGCAGGCACCTACACAAGAAAAATTAATTTTAATCATCCCGGTAACGGAGCTTCACCCAATAGTCTCGTTTACCAGGAAGGTAATTTATTTGGCATCACGGCTTCCGGAGGCAAGGATGGTACAGGAGTTATTTTTGAATGGGATTATGCTGCAAACAGATTTACTAAACATCATGAACTGAACCCCGATCCCACCAATAGCCGTAACCCCCTCGGAAACCTGGTTTACTGCAATGGGAAATTTTATGCAATGTCCTTTTATGCTTCGGCTGGTCCTACTTTTCACCAGGCTATTTTTGAATGGGACGCTCCAACAAATACATATGTACAAAAAGCAACTTTTCAGATAGGAGCCCAGCCTACGGGAAATCTCGTTTCAACGGGAGGAAAGATTTATGGTATGTATAAATCTGGAGGAATTTTTGAATGGGATCCTGTTACCAATCTTTTTACCAATTTATATACGTTAAATTTTTCTGGCATAGATGGTACCAACCCGCAGGGAGGGCTGGTAGAAAGTAATGGTAAATTATATGGAATGACGTCTTCAGGGGGCGTTCACAATGAAGGTGTAATTTTTGAATGGAACCTTTTAACCAAAACCTTTTTAAAGAGACATGATTTTGATAGTACAAATGGAGCTAAACCGTTTGGAAATTTAGCTTTTTACGAAGGAGTGTTTTATGGTGTTACCAGTGCAGGAGGAAGCAATAACCTGGGAATTATATTTGAATGGGATCATATTGACAATGTGTTTACAAAAAAATATGATTTTGCCCGGGTTACAGGAAGTAAACCATTTGGAACCCTGGTTCTGAATAATGGCAAACTATATGGGATGACTTCAAATGGAGGTGTAAATAATGCCGGTGTCATTTTTGAATGGGATCCTGCTACCAATGTTTATTCCAAAAGTTCTGAATTCACGGGTCTTGATGGAAGAAACCCCAATGGCAAAAATGGATTGACCCTGGTGCCGGCACTGGCTGCCCGCGGCATTGCTAATAATTGTGTAACCTACTCTCCTGTTGTTGCCAATAATACAGAAAACAATTGGGTGCCCATCTTTGATGATAATGGTTTCGCTATTGCAGAAATAAAAGCCAATGGCAACAACCTGGGTGTTATCACTACATCCCTGTTTGTAAATAGTAATCCCTTGCGTGAGGATGGAGCAAGGCGTTTATACCTGGACAGGAACATCACCATCACTCCCCAGTTTCAGCCCACCACGCCGGTAGACATTCGTCTTTATATACGGGGTGAGGAATTCAATACAATAAAGAATGGAAACAACTCTGCAGGTTCAGCATCCGGCATCAACTCTATTAGTGACCTGGGTATTTTTAAGAATGACGATGAATGCGGGAGTAATTTAATCGGCGGTGCAAGTGCTGTTGTAACCACCGGCGCAAAATGGGAATCTGATTATGTTCTCTCCGCCACCATCGGAAAATTTTCAACGTTTTATTTTGCAAGCAAAGCCAGCGCAGTTTTGCCTTTGACTTTGTTAGAATTTTCCGGCAGGCTTCAAAACAATGATGCCTTACTTAACTGGAAAACCGAAAATGAATTAAATACACTGGAATTTATAGTAGAAAGAAGTTTAGATGGTAGTTCATACAAAGCTATCGGCAAAGTGGCTGCTGCCAGCAGACCCGGCATTCATGATTACCGTTTTACCGATCCGGCTATTAATAATAAAGGAGCTAAAACAGTTTGGTACCGCTTAAAG
>JBGTNK010000060.1:0-4768 GCA_041743125.1 Chitinophagaceae bacterium | reverse complement strand
TTGGGATCCGGTCCGACAACTGGAAACTGAGGAACAGTTTTTCGGTATAGTTCTTTTTGCCTTGCATAACTATAAGTTACCGATTTCTGAACGCTTATCAAAGCGAGAATCGATGAAAATCAGAGTTGTGCAACAGCCACGTACGTTTTACGGTACTAAAACTTTATGGAACTGATTTTTTGGAAGCCCCTAAATAATATGCGTTTTCATCTGCATGGTATAATATCAATAAGGGTTTTATGAAACTAGTGCTTTTTTTCTTCCAAACATAAGATTTTTCAAATATCCGCGGTACAATAAAACCCACCTTATTTTAAACTTTCGAACATCCGTACATCGTTTACTTTTGACGGTGGTTCATGTAAACTCATAGTACCACTCATTAGATTGTTAATAAAGTTTCAGTTCCACAAATGCGAGTTATGAAATAATAAAATCGCCCATGTTTGAAAAACTCTTAAAAACCAATATAACTTAATGAATTTCATAATTTATAGGGGGATTAGTTCTCCGGACTATACCGGCAGAAATGGAATTTGCTAGACATTTTTTAAACTAAGGGTCCCATCCAAGCTTATGACTTAACTTTTCTAGAATAAATACCCACGAATGGGTATTTTATTTCCTTCACCTTTAATTAATTTAGGTTAACATTTCTAAGACTGCAATAATTGATTTCGATTATTAATTTCAATAATTAATTTCAATCATTGAATTAGGGATAATGAAAAGAATTATATCCATTTATGGTATCTGAATGAGAAAGGCACGAATGTGGTTACATTTAAAAGGAGTAATTAATGTCATACACAACTTCTCACTAAAAACAATGGACAATTTCTAAAAGATAACGGAAACAAGAGTAACTCTCCTCGGGGGTATAGGGAGATACCTTATTGGCTTAAGAAGTATTGCTAGTGATTCTAAAAAAATATATCCAAGAGCTATGGTCATTGATTTAAATCCGGTATAACATTTAGAGGAGGAGTTTAAATCCATGATAAATATGCCTTTGTTTTCGGCGGAGGAAAGGACAGGAAATACATTTGCTCCTTGAAAGTTATTAGGACAACAAGTGCAAAACTAAGGTATGGACCTAAATGCCCATTATGGAACTTAAAATGCTCATATGTAATCCCCACTTAAGTGCATATTTAAGGACAAAAAACGTAAAAATATTAAAAAATCTATGACCAATAAAGATCGGTTTCAGTCCAGTTTTTAAAAGGCTCCATAGAAAAACACTTCCTAATTCTTAAATTGATCTACATGAATACGTCTCATTATTATAATGCTATAATTGTCACCCTGATCCTGGCCATCGGTTATATTCTATCTTCTGAATTTTACTATAGTAGTCGGAGATTTGCAACATCTAATAACCATGACAACCTGTGGACCAGCAATCCAAAAGAAATGGACAAGTTGAGCGGTCAGGCAGCTGATTTTATTGGCGGATTGCGGAATAAATTTGAATTGAAGATTCCTATATGGAAAAGGCTAAAGGGCGATAGACATTTTCAGCCTGCTATAATAATCATCACTAGTCGATTAATTCTTAGATACCTCGCTAAAAATGAAAAATTTAGGGACAAACTAATTATGGATGTTACCGATCAAAAGTTTTTTTCATTTTTCGATTCCCAGCAAGTAGATAAAGTACCCTGTGAAATGCTGGCAAATTACCGTGATGAAACTAACACACACACAGAAAGTTCAAGCCTTGATCGTGGTGGAGCTGGAAAAGGTATCGTCATCAATAGATCTAAAAGCAAAATTTCTGAAAGGGGATTTGGAGACTTTGATGATGACGGGAAAACTGACTTATTTCATAGTCCCGAGGATAACCGTGATTGGTTGGTATCTTATGGGGGAACAGGGAAATGGCAAACGGTTAATACATCTAAAGCCAAGATTTCTGAAATAAGATTTGGAGATTTTGATGGGAACGGGAAAACTGATGTTTTTCACAGACCACCTAATAGCCGCGACTGGTTGGTGTCGTATGGCGGTACTGGAGAATTCTCAAAGATTAATGAATCTGCAGCAAAAATATCTGAAATGGGATTTGGAGATTTTGATGGCGATGGGAAAACTGACGTATTTCATAGGCCCGAGAATAGCCGTGATTGGTTGGTATCTTATGGAGGAACTGGAAAATGGCAAACGGTTAATACTTCTAAAGCCAAGATTTCTGAAATGGGATTTGGAGATTTTGATGGCGACGGTAAAACTGATGTATTCCACAGACCCCCTAATAGCCGCGACTGGTTGGTGTCGTATGGCGGTACTGGAGAATTCTCAAAGATTAATGAATCTGCAGCAAAGATATTTGAAATGGGATTTGGAGATTTTAATGGCGACGGGAAGACCGACGTGTTTCATCCTGCACTTTCCAATATTCCCCCATCCATTCCACCAGGTGGCGGTGGAAGTGGGAGTAGTAGTGGACAAGAGGTGGTCCATGCCAATAAACTTCAAGGAGTAGACTGTGATTGTAGTAGGTCTGGAAAATTTTTAGACCCTTTGCCACAATCGAATGAAAACACCTCAGGAGATGGTGCATACAGAGTTACTAAAACTGTAAATTCCGTTTCTGTTTTTAGAAACGCGGATAATGTTCGAGTTTTTAATGAGAATAATCTAAGTAATGGCTTTCAATCGGGATTCGGTCCTCAAAGTCGGTATTTTTTATTAATAGCACCACACGAATCAAACAGGGTCTCGGTTGGTGTTCATGATTTAGAGGGAACTTCATCCGATAATCGAGCATTTTTTGATTCAAATGTTCTAAGTGACGCAGGATGGGGATTTTCACCTGACGGAAGAACCTTTTTGTTAGCCAGAAAAACAAATGTATCGGCATTTACCTTGAACTTGGTCAATTTAGATGCTCGTGACGTTGAAATAATAAATTTTTCAGATTCATTTTCTGCATTTTACCAATTCAGTCAATGTGGTGATGCATTTATAGTGGTCAATCAGGCCAGTGCTACAGCATCAGGAAAATTGAATTTGTATACTACTGTCGATTTGGAAGAAGTTGTACATAATTTATCATTAGAAAGTGATTATACAGGAATCGAATCAAATAGTTCAAACTATGTTGCACCTCGAACCAATGGGGCTACCCAGATTATTAGTTCGAATACAGCAATGCAGTCCTGTCAAATCCCTATTAGAAACGGAGGAATTTATGACTTACAAATGGTGCGTTTTCCGAATACAAACATTTCAAGCTCTGAGGCAAATCAGCTATTTGGCGAAGCAACTGATTTTATAAAAACAAGCAGTTCAATAGAAGATGTAGGATGCAATATTACTTTTAATCTAGTTGGAAATATTCTGGACCATACCGTAGGAGATGGTAGTATTGATGATGCGTCTGAGGAGACTGCTGCTTTTCGTGCACCAGGTCAAGTTAAGCTTGTAAATCGAATCAATTATTGCGGAAAAGTGATTCCGGCATTGGGTTGTGCACCCATTCCTGGACGTTCTTTTATTTTTACCCGGGAAGAAGATGAAATCACAACTTTCGCGCATGAATTTGGGCACAATAGAGGTTTAAATCATGATTCTGATATTAATTCTCTTATGTACGAATTGGGTGGTCCTCAAGCTATTAATATCAGTGAGAGCCAATGCAACACATTCAAAGGTGTAATTGCAAATATTGTTGGGGACGGTCTTTTGGTGATCAATAAACCTGCCGAAAATGTCAGTATTGAAGAATTTGTGCGCAGATCATATTTTGAAGGAGTTCCTTTTGAAAAAGTGCAAGAATATGAAAGCAATGTGGTTCTCAAACTCTTGAAAATGCTAAAAGATCCCAGTGAAAAAAAACATTGGAGCAATATTGTAGTCACTCTTGGGATGATAGGAGATATTAGGGCCTTTGATCCAATGGTTGATTTTATCGAAAATAATCCTGTAATAACAAGCGAGCAACATTACAATGCTAGAACCAACGCAATTTTGTCCTTGGGTTATTTGTTGAACGCCACTGACAACGATAGATTACTTAACTATCTTAAGAATAGCCTTTCCCCCAATATTTGGAATGAAAGAAAAATAGAAGGAACCACAAATTATCAATTAAATGCCACCGAAAGAAACATAGATTTCAGTAAGTATGCCATACTCGCATTAACCGTTGCAGGGACACAAAGTTCAAGAGAATTACTAGATTCCTTAAATAAGACGGGTGCATCTGAAGCAGATATAAAGTTTCGCCTTCGCTTTTCACAACTTATAACTAATTCTATTAAAGAACATAAAAAAATTTCCGAAAACGGGCTTAAGAAATACTATTCAATAAATAAATATTAAAACACGGAATGATTCGATCTCACAGGTTGCATATTATATCAGTCTCGATCTCGTGAAAAATGTTCTTCTATCGACATGATTCTCTAAATTTAGCCCTGCTAAATTGTTTTAGAAAATCTGTATACACATTTGAATATATTCGCTTTGTATATTTTAAAAGTGTTCTTGGAAATGCATCCGTAGTTCTGACAATCCAATCTATTTGAAACCCATCTTATCACCAACTTTTTGTAATTAATCCCACGTTTATCTAGACTTTGCTTCTAAAAGAAAAACTACCTCTTTTGGCTACGGCCGAGGGAGGTTTAAATGTACTTTCCGGCAAAGCGCACAGGCGGGGGCAAGCACTCAACTTCCCATGGTCGCTGACTGATAAAAAATATGAAGTTGCGTTTATCCATGATTGTATGGAGGATAAAAAGTATATTATAATTCCCAT
>JBGTNK010000059.1:0-4846 GCA_041743125.1 Chitinophagaceae bacterium | reverse complement strand
CCCGTAATATAAATTAAATTTTCATCCACTCCTTAAATACAAACTAAATCGGATTGGTATTGCCAAAATTCCTGAAAACAAGTTTACACAGGCCGTGAAAATATTACCATCTGGAGAAAATAGCTTTATTAAAGTGTCTCTCTTTTAATTATAAAATGTTCACAAAAAGAATACTTTTTGATAACTCACCCGTGTGCTGGGATGAATTTCAATCGCCAAACTGATGGAGTATAATCGGGAAAAAAGTATCATACAAACGGTGTACCTGTATGGCCATAAAGAAACGGAAATGCCGGTGATCATGGGAATTTGTAGTTATCTAGATTGCAGAGAAGGCAGCACGGAGAAGATTCAACAGTGTGAACAGAAGTTGCTGAAATAAGATGTAACTGCAAAAAAATTGGTAATGTCTCAGTTTGTTTTGATAGCGCCACAAATGAACGCAGATGAACACAAATACATGCTTTTCTGTGTTTATTTGTGTTTATCTGTGTCAAAAAATTCTTTCTTGCCTAATTATTTCCAAATTGAGACACTACCAAAAAATTATTTCCAGCGCTGAGGGGTAAAGTGCTTTTAATTAGAACAGCAGAATTATACTTCTAATAAATCAACAAAGCAGTTAAATATTCAACGCGATTTTTTATGGTTAACCGCAAAAGCTTTATAATTTAAACGGAACTGTTACTAAGGTCTTATCCCAGGCAAGTTTTAAGATTCCCTCGTTGTCTCCCTTATTTTCAAATTGAATGGTAAAGTTTTCAACAATATCGTTTAGCGCTGTAACGGGTGCAATAACCCTTACTACATCATTACCGGCGTTGTAATTATAAGCACCCCAATAATCAAGGTCACTATTCAAAATGATGGTCCACTCTTTTTCACCAGGAATAGTAAAAAGGGAATAAAGGCCTGCTTTTACGTTCTTGCCAGCCAACGTTACGTCATCGTAAAATTTAATTTCCGTGGCTTCATTAGCTCCCGTTCTCCAAATTTTATTGTAGGGAACAAGCTTACCAAAAATTTCTCTCTTATTTTTTCCGGGTCTGCCATAGGTAACCCTGATTATTGCTTTATCTCCCGATTTTCTGTCGTGGGCAAAATGATCCGGATAATAAGCCATATCCATTGGGCTTTTATCAACGTCTCTGAATTTCTGCGAAAAGAGTGTACTTGAAAATAAAAATATAAAAATCGCTGCAAAACATATTTTGTTCATAATAATTGTTATTAGTATTGAATGTAAATAATGAATTTATTTTTTATAGTCATGTACCGGTAGATTAAGTTACAGCAATAAATAAAGTTATCATTTAGTGTTCAATAACGGTAAAAATGGTTCTTCAATTTTAACCACATTTCTTCGAGTTGGATTTCTGCTGAAAAACTCCTTCTACCGGGGTGGTTTTTTTTCCTTGCCCATGCTACTAATCAGGTTCACCTCTTTTATAAAAAACAGACCAGCAAGACATCGCATTTATTATACGGAAGCCAGGAAGGCAGATGGGTTTGTTCCCATTGTTCAAAGATTTATTTCTGAAAAGTCTTTTACATTGGCGGCCTGAAATATTTGATAAAGATGGATGCAGCCGGCGACAACAACACGGTCCTGCTTATATATTTACAGGCACCAAAGCAGGCGGGGAAGTTTAGGTATTTTTTAGCCTTATAGCGTTTTAATAAAGCTGTTCAGATAGGTAATGATAACGATAAGTAGGGTTTAACCCGGATTGTCTGTATTTTAAATTTTCTCTACTGTCCTGGAACCAGGGCAGAGGTTTTTTTTATGACAAGGGCAAATTGGAAAAGCCGAAATTAATGGTAGTAAATTTTTGTCGCTGGCTGCAAACACAGACAGAGCCGCGCAAGTTTTCTGCCAGCGGCTGCATCTTGAGCACTTCATTTTCAAATGCTTTATTGTTAAGACTGGTTGACTCTTTTACCTGCACCAACACCACATTGCCATAAATTTTGGCTGAAAGGCGGATACTGCTATCTTTTGCATAATAAACAACGGCAGATAATAAACCTCTAAGTACGGTTTCTAACAACTGGCGGTCCGTAGCTAATTGCAGTTGATCGGGAATTTCGTTGATAAAATGATTGTTATTGCTGGATGCTTTGGATTGAAAAGTATCGATAAGGCAATCCGTTAATTGGTGAAGGCTGGAAAAACTATCAGAAATCTCCGGCCGGGTGGCTAACATGGTTTGCATAGGACAGGTTAAAGAATAAAGTTGGGTTTTTCAGGGTACGGATTAAACTGTTTTTCAAGGATTCGGTTCAGGGTTTTTCAGGGTACGGATTAAACTGTTTTTCAAGGATTCGGTTCAGGTTTCTCAGGATATTGGTTACGATTACTGATGCAAAGAAACAGACACAGGAACTGTAAAAAAATAAACCATTCTACTAATCTGGGGTAATTATATCAGGGGGTTGGATGTAGAATATCGTTTACGGAAAACTCCTGAGTAATTATACCAGCCATGATTTACAACCAAAAATATTTAGAAACAGTAGTAACATTTTCGACACAATAAAGTATGAATGCAAGTGCCTTTAACCGATGCTGAATAAAGAAAAGGGATCCTCAGTTTTGTGGTTGGTGAAAGAATAACACCAACCTTTAGATTAATTTTATGGAACACAAGTAAAGGCGGATGGCCGTTGTATAAGATGAGGGCAATTCTATGATTGCCGGTTTGACAGCCTTGCCATGCTGCCTGCGAATAACGGGGTATGTTCTTATTTACGGCTACTAACTTTGCACAAATATCAATGGCAACTCTTGCAAAAAAATGAATATGACCTGGAATGACTATTTCACAATTCTTCAAAATGTAAGTACAAGATATTTATATATTGCGGGCATCGCTTTCCTTATGGGTTATGTGTTATTACGCAAATGGCTGAGGCATAAAAAAATTCAACCCCGATTTCCGGACGCCAAACATTATTTCCGTGAAATTGGCTATTCCATCATCACCATGTTATTCTTTGCTTTTATTCCTTTGTTCCTTATTAAAAACCCTGCCATTGAGCCAATCACTACGCATTACACAAAAATCGGGGAGTATGGCTGGTTTTATTTTTTTGCTGCATTCCCGCTGATGTTCATCATTCACGACACTTATTTCTACTGGACACACCGGCTCATGCATCATCCAAAAGTTTTTAAATTCTTGCACCGGGTTCATCACCAATCTACCAATCCATCACCCTGGGCTGCTTATGCATTTCATCCTTTAGAAGGGATCGTTGAGGTGGGAATTGTCGCCGTTTTTCTTTTTACCATTCCTGTTCATAGTCTTCATTTACCCATTTTCTTTTTGCTATCTATTATTTATAATGTGTACGGGCACACCGGTTATGAGCTCTATCCAAAAGGGTTTAGCAAAAATTGGTTTGGCAAATGGATCAACACTTCCGTCAATCATAACCTGCATCATCAATATTTCAAAGGAAATTATGGGTTATATTTTCTTTTCTGGGACAGAATGATGGGAACAATAAGAAGTGATTATGATGAAAAGTTTGAAGAAGTGAAAGGGAGAAAAAATCCGGAACAACTGCAAGGCGGAAAATAAATTATAGCACCGTTGCCTTGCGTGTCTCCAACATCATCCAAAGTAAAATGTCAAGCTGTTGTTTACTTTATTTTGACGCATTTTGTTTGCATTAATAAAAAAAAAGGCAGCGAATTACCGCTGCCTTTTCATAATCTGTACCATAAGTTTATTTCACCAAATCAAATCTATCCAGATTCATCACCTTATTCCATGCAGCAACAAAGTCTTTTACAAATTTTTCTTTTCCATCTGCGCTGGCATACACTTCAGCAATGGCTCTTAGCTCGGAATTAGAACCAAATACAAGGTCTGCACGGGTGGCAGTGTAAGTTGGTTTCTCTGTTGTACGGTCGTAGCCCTGGAATGATTCTCTATCCTCAGTAGCGGGCTTCCAGGCTGTATTCATGTCAAGCAGGTTCACAAAGAAATCATTTGTCAACTTACCCGGTGTTTTTGTAAACACTCCATGCTGCGAGCCATCAAAATTTGTATTCAATACACGCATGCCGCCAACCAATACCGTAAGTTCAGGTGCACTAAGGGTAAGCAACTGCGCTTTATCAATCAGCAATGCTTCCGTTGAAGCATCACTCTTGGTGTTGCGATAATTACGGAAACCATCTGCACGGGGTTCTAAATAACCCACTGATTCTACATCGGTTTGCTCCTGCGAAGCATCCATACGGCCGGGAGTAAATGGAACAGTAATATCGTGCCCTGCATCCTTCGCTGCTTTTTCAACGGCTGCACAACCTGCCAATACAATTAAATCAGCAAGAGAAAATTTCTTGCCGCCACTTGCACCCTCATTAAATTCTTTTTGAATGCCTTCCAGTTTTTCCAGCACATTGTATAGTTGTGCGGGATTGTTTACATGCCAGCCTTTTTGTGGCGCCAAACGAATTCTTGCACCATTAGCGCCACCACGTTTATCAGAACCACGGAAGGTGGAAGCAGAAGCCCATGCTGTAGAAACCAGTTGCGATACCGTTAACCCGCTTCCGAGAATTTTTCCTTTCAACGAAGTTATATCAGCCGCATCAATCAGTGCATGGTCAACAGGAGGAATCGGGTCTTGCCAAATCAATTCTTCCTGCGGAACATCAGGACCAAGGTAACGGACTTTCGGGCCCATATCACGATGCGTTAATTTAAACCATGCACGGGCAAATGCATCTGCCAATGCATCAGGGTTTTCCAAAAAATGCCTTGATATTTTTTCATAAGCCGGGTCCACTCTTAACGAAATGTCCGTGGTAAGCATGGTTGGCTTGCGG
>JBGTNK010000058.1:0-3739 GCA_041743125.1 Chitinophagaceae bacterium | reverse complement strand
AAATCGAAATGGTAAGGGTTTTTTAATAATTCATTGGCGAGGTCGCTTTGTGGTTTGGGCAGGGTATATTCAAAGTTGGTCAGCGCCTTGCCTTTTCTTTTGTATAAACCGCTTTCCATTTGATGCACCAGCACACTGCGGCTCCAGTTGTGCTGTGTAGTTTGAGAAATAAAAAACAGAGCCTCATTGATGTCTTTGCATTTGGTGATGATTTCCCGGTGGTGGCCCCAGGGAATTTGTCCCACAACTTGTGGGACAATTGGTTCAACGGGTAGTTGTACTTTTTTACGGAGGGGTGATTTTGCCACAACTTGTGGCAGTTTTTTATTAGCCGGTAATTCTGCCACAACTTGTGGCAGAATTTGGGCAACAGGCTGTTGCCCGGTTATTTCAGGGTGGTTATAAAACTGGAACCATCTTTTAATGTAATAGAGATTAGTGATTGAAAACCCTTTCATTTCAGGGAATTCAGCCAGTAAATCTTTGGAGAGTTGTTCAATTAATTTATTGCCCCACTGTGTTTCCTTTTCCTTTTCTATGATTTCCCTGCCCAATCCCCAATAAAGGTGCAGCAACTCAGTATTGACCCTTATCGCTGCTTTTATTTGTGCAGAACGGATACGTTCTTTCAATTGCTGCAGCCAATGATGATATGCTTTGGCGGGTTTGGCCATTTACAAGGAAAAGGTTTCGGTGATAATGATATCCGGTTTGTCTGTTACTTCCACCGGCAGGTCTGAAGGTAAGGCTTCTGTATCATCATTATCATCACCCGAGGGATGCACATATTTTACCGCCAGTTGCAATACGAGGTTTTCCGCCTGGTGCAATTTGATTTCATTTTTATCATATTTGAGTCGCAGCTTCCTCAGTTCATTTTCAGAAAATCAGTCACCTTCAATGCAATACTTAATTCATTGTTTTTTGCTTGCTGGTTACATAAAAATCATTTATGATTGTTCCACCTTTGCTGCCCCATCAATCAAAATACGAATACGTCAGTATCACTACATCGCCATTACTATATTCCTGTTTCACTGTACTGATGCGGTCTTTGCTGTCGAAAGTGTAGGCATAATTGACGCTTCCCTGTGCCGTGCCGCCCTGGGTAATCGTCAACTTTTTGGTCAGGTTGGCTTTTTGGTTTGAACCCGAATAAGGTGTCACCTGTGGCAACAGGACAACCTTGTCGGTATAATATTCATACATGTACGCATCGCCGTAGGTATCTTCTGATTTGCCCAGGTTACCCGCGCCATCGTAAGTATAGGTGGTGATATTATCTAATGAAGGGCCGGTAAAACTGGAGTACTCGTATTCGTAGAGTTTTGTCAGCTGACGAGCGGGATTATAAATATATTTCTCCGTACTGGTATCGTCTGTATTATTGTATTGCAAGGAGCTGTCCGGCATCGAAAAATTGTTTAGAAAATAATCAGCATGCAGCTCAAAAATATTATTTATAAACAGGTCCATTGAATATTTTGAAGATGATGGATAAGAATATACAAATTTGTTTCCCGGCTTTGACGCATCCACCATACTGCTTATCCTGTCATTCCCATCATAGGTCAAATTATAAGTAGTAACAGAATTGCCCATTGAAGCAGACCTGACTTCTTCCGTATAAGTCTTTAGCTTCAACTGCTGGGATGGCAGGGGATTATTACCGGCCTCCTTCTGGCAGGCGGAGAATAAAATGGCTAACGCAATAACAGCGGGAAATAAAAAATTCTTTTTCATATTGTAGTTGATAGTTTGAAGAAAGATCCCGGTCGACTGCCGATCTTCAGTGACAGAAAGCACCAATATAGCTAAGAGCCACTGGAAGTCAAAATTTTGGATACATTGATTTTTTAACAAAGCCGGGACAGTAAATAAGGGAAATAACTTATTCTTTTTCTATAAATAGAAATTAATAAGAGCCGGCAACATTGAATAAATATCTAAAAAAAATCGATCAAAAACAGATGATCATGGCCCGGAATGAGAAGCGAACAGAATGCTGAAAAATAAAAATGTCATCCTGTTTTATGAAGGATGACATTTCAGAGGTCCCTAGCGGATTCGAACCGCTGTAGAAGCTTTTGCAGAGCTTTGCCTAGCCACTCGGCCAAAGGACCAATATTTCTTTATCTTAACGAGGAACAAGGTAATTTCTTGTCTTTAGAAAATCCCTTTTTTTGAATCGCTGCGAAAATAGGATATTTTTGATAATTGGCTAGGCCCTCAACAAAAAGGAATTATGAACCGGATTGCAGAATCGGAACTGATCATTAATAGCCGCGGAGCCGTATACCACCTTGACCTTCGCCCTGAAGAAATCGGCGGAACCGTTATTACTGTTGGCGATCCGGGCCGGGTGCCGGAAGTAAGCAAATATTTTGATTCCATAGAAATAAAAGCGCAGCACCGCGAATTTGTCAGTCATACCGGCCGGGTAGGAAAAAAAAGACTGACTGTTTTATCCTCGGGTATTGGTCCCGATAATATTGATATCGTCATCAATGAACTGGACGCCCTGGTGAATATTGATTTTGAAACAAGGCAGATCAAAGAAAAGTTAACGCCGCTCAATATTATCCGTATCGGCACTTCCGGGTCCTTGCAGGCGGATATCCCTGTGGACAGTATTGTAGCCTCAACCCATGGACTTGGAATCGACAACCTGCTCAATTTTTACCGGTTGGAACATAATGATGAGGAACAACAATTACTCCAATCTTTTGTTACACATACACAGTTGCACGGGCAAATGAGCTATCCTTATATCAGCAGTGCAGCTCCTTCGCTTATGAAACATTTTGTAGAAGGCATACACCAGGGTATTACTGTAACCTGTCCTGGATTTTACGGGCCGCAGGGACGGGTATTGCGATTGGGTGTCCGTAACCCGGGATTGGTCAACAGTCTCACGAATTTCAGGTTTGGCCCCCACCGGATCACCAATTTTGAAATGGAAACATCTGCTATTTATGGTTTGGGGAAATTATTGGGTCACAATTGTCTTGCGCTGAATGCCATTGTTGCCAATCGGGTAGTAAAGACATTTTCAAAAGATGGTAAGGCCGCTGTTGAGAATTTAATTGTAAAATTTATGCAGATTTTTTCAGACAAGATAAGCCAGGGGTGAATGGAAAGTGGAAAGTGGGTAATAAATGTAGTGCTGAGATAATGAAACCAATATAAAAAGATAAATGTTTCAGGAATGTTGGACCTGTCACATAAAAAATTAGAAGTTTACAAAATTTCTTTAGGATTAGTAAAAGAGGTTTATAAAACTACCAGGCAATTTCCTAAGGAAGAACAATATATCCTGGTTTCACAAATTCGGCGTGCAGCTATTTCTGTTATCTGTAATATTGCAGAAGGCTCTTCCAGGATATCAAAACTTGAAAAAAAGCGCTTTTACGAAATTTCGAGAAGTTCATTGGTTGAATTGGACACACAATTTGAAACTGCAATTATTTTAGAATATTATAAACAAGGACAAATGAAGGAACTGGAACAATATATGGAATCAACATTCAGAATGTTAAGTAAAATGATAAGCAATTTAAGTTCCTCCCCTACTAACCCCTAGCCTTTCACCACTTACTATGACAACAATACAATTTTATAAATACCAGGGCACCGGAAATGATTTTATAGTTCTTGACAACCGGAAAAATTTATATTCCTTTTTAAGAGAACACCAGATCCGTGAACTTTGCGACCGGCGCATGGGCATAGGAGCTGA
>JBGTNK010000057.1:0-2255 GCA_041743125.1 Chitinophagaceae bacterium | reverse complement strand
ACATATCCATGGTAAAAAATGAAACTCCAATTATTAATAAATATATTCTCATGCTTAAATTTTGTGATCTGCTTATGACGCTTTTCTCAGGTCAATAAATAATTCAGTGTTATTAACGGTTACAGGAAAAGAGCGCAGATCCCTGTCTGCAGGACCATTTGTAATCTTTCCTTTATTATTGAATTCGCTGCCATGGGCCGGGCATTGTAAATAATCACCTGCAGCTTGTAGTTCTGTTCCCTGGTGAGTGCATCTCATCCATAAGGCGGTGTATTCCGTATCACTGAACCGGTAAACACACAGCGGGTACTGAAGGGCGTCATTTCGGACAATAATAAATGAACGATACTTAGCTCCGCCACCAGAGGCTTTGAATTCGCTGGTGTTAATCAGCAAGCCATCTGTGATCATTTTACCAGCTGCATATTTTGTAGAGCTGCAGGATGATAAAACGGCCGCTACAGACGTAACAGAAAGACATGCCGTGCAACTTGTTTGAATAAATTCTCTCCGATCCATTTGATAATTCTTTAAAGTGATTCCAGGAATTTAATAAGTTGCTTTTTTTGTTCTGCAGTTAATTGCTGAAAATTGTTCCTGCTCCTTTTAGCCTCACCACCGTGCAGATCAATAGCCTCCTCAATTGAAGATGCCCTGCCATCGTGCAAAAGAAAATATTTGCCACCCTGAGAATTTTTGGACAAGCCCAAACCCCAGAGTGCCGGTGTCCGCCATTCAGCTGTGGTAGCAGAACCTTCGGTGTATCCATCATCTAAACCCGGACCCATATCATGTAACAACATATCGGTATAAGGAAAAAAAGTTTTACCGGATAAGGCCGAAATAGAAGAAATACCCGTTACCAACTGAGGCGTGTGACACTGAGCACAACCAGCATTTATAAATAGTTCTTTGCCTTTTATTACTTCAGGATTATTCTGATTACGTTGAATGGGAGCCTTCAATGTTTTTAAATAAAAAACTACATCCTGAACAGTCTGAGTAGATATTTCCGGATCAATTTCATCCCCACTATAAGTATCATAAGGCTCGAATAAAGAGGTAATCCCAATATCCTGGTTGTAGGCATTGGCAGTTTGGTGCAAAAGATCGTAGGCAGCTGCCTTTTTTCCGAAACGCCCGATGTATTTTTTGCCCCTTTCAACAGATCCGGGGCGTTGAATAGCATATGAAGGAATATGCATCCAGTTAGGCCGGCCAGAAATGCCATCGCCGTTTGCATCCGTTTCATCCGCTAAGGCTAATAGGGTGGCATCAGGAACCGCATCTAAAAAGCCAAGACCAGTATTGGCCGGAGGCATAAGGATGGAGAAGGTAGCTCCAGCAGGTATTTGCTCCGGTTTAAAACCCGGTATCGCCCGGTGCTGTAATTGGGGGCCGCCGAATTGAAGAAATTTATTCCCGGTAGAGTCTACCTGGCCAAATCTTGTAAGAACAGTAAAAGGATGGCCTTTCCCATCTCCGGCATGACAGGTACCACATGAGGTAGCTACAAACACAGGTCCCAAACCGGTAATAGGTGTAAACACTTCATCATTGAATGCAATATCGCCGCGCAGGAAAAGCAGGTTTTGCTCTGCAGATAATCCGGGAACCGGACCATCTAATAATTGATCATCCTGTTTGCCACCTGGCAGCACTTTATTACAGGCTATGATTACTAATAATAAAAGAACTATAATGATATACTTGTTCATTTTTTCGGGATGGTTAATTTATTTTTTAGGTAAGCCTAAATTTAAGTTTAGACAAATGTAATAATTGCAAGCGGCCCGGCCAAATGGAAAAGGGCTAAATATTCATTTTGCCCGGCTACTCTTGTGATGGATCACCTTACTAATCTGTGAGAGAGATGCTTGTCAACTTAATTATTTTTTCTGTTTCATCTGTCCAGGCAAAAATCAGGTCATTGCCTGACCGTGTCATTTGCGGGAAACCTGAAGACCGGGATGTAGTAGAAGAGGCTATATCAATTGATGAATTTTTTATTCCGCTCCGGAAAATACGGGCTGCTTTTATAAGACCCTTTTCCATCCAGCTCACCATGGCGCTTTTTTCATCCAGCATCACTACATCAACCCGCCCAATTGTTTTTCCTTCATCCACCCGAATTGGGTTGTCAAAATTTTCGCCACCATCACCAGAGAAAATAATCTGAACCTGTCCTTTTTTATCAGGCGAAGAAAACCATACGATTGCAAGATTATTGCCTACAGCGTCGGCCCTGGGTCCGT
>JBGTNK010000056.1:0-2260 GCA_041743125.1 Chitinophagaceae bacterium | reverse complement strand
ACATATCCATGGTAAAAAATGAAACTCCAATTATTAATAAATATATTCTCATGCTTAAATTTTGTGATCTGCTTATGACGCTTTTCTCAGGTCAATAAATAATTCAGTGTTATTAACGGTTACAGGAAAAGAGCGCAGATCACTATCAGCCGGACCATTTGTAATTTTTCCTTTATTATTAAATTCGCTACCATGAGCCGGGCATTGTAAAAAATCGCCGGATGCCTGTAGCTCTGTTCCCTGGTGTGTACACCTCATCCATAAAGCCGTATATTCTGTATCACTGAACCTGTAAACACAAACAGGATATAGAAGTGCTTCATTCCTGATAATAATAAAAGAACGATAATTAGCCTCTCCTTTATTTTTGATTATAAATTCTTCGGTATTAACCAGCAAGCCATCCGTAACCAATTTACCAGATGCATACCTTGTCGTTTTACACGATGATAAAAAAACGGCCACTGCTGAAACAGACAAGCAGGCTGTGCAACTGGCTTTAATAAATTTTCTACGATCCATCCTATTTTTTTATAGTGATTCCAGGAATTTAATGAGTTGCCTTTTTTGTTCCGCATTTAGTTGCTGAAAATTGTTCCTGCTTCTGCTGGCTTCACCACCATGTAAAACAATGGCATCTTCAATGGATGAAGCCCTTCCGTCATGTAATAAAAAATATTTTCCGCCTTGCGAATTTTTTGACAACCCCAACCCCCAGAGTGGTGGTGTTCTCCATTCTGCTGTAGTAGCGGATCCTTCCGTATACCCATCGTCTAAACCCGGACCCATATCATGTAACAACAGATCGGTATATGGGAAGAATGTCTTGTTTGATAAAGCAGCGACAGGTGATGTGCCCGATACAAGCTGTGGAGTATGGCACTGGGCGCAACCAGTATTTGTAAATATTTGTTTACCACTTATCACTTCAGGGTCATTTTGCTGACGCTGAACCGGTGCTTTTAATGTTTTTAAATAAAAAACAACATCCTGGACAATTTGTGTAGATATTTCCGGGTCAATTTCATGACCACTGTAGCTATCATAAGGTTCGAAAACAGAGGTAATGCCGATATCCTGGTTGTATGCATTAGCGGTTTGATGCAACAGATCATAAGCTGCCGCTTTTTTACCGAAACGGCCTATATACTTTCCATTTTTTTCTATTGATGCGGGACGTTGCACAGCATAGTGCGGTATTCGCAGCCAATTGGGGCGCCCGGAAATTCCATCCCCATCGGCGTCTGCCTCATCAGCTAATGCCAGTATTGTTGCATCAGGTACAGCATCTAAAAAACCAAGACCGGTATTAGCTGGCGGCATGAACCTGGAGAAAGTAGCACCTGCAGGAATTTGTTCTGGCGCAAATCCGGGGATTGCCCGGTGTTGCAGCTGAGGCCCGCCCATTTCCAAAAATCGATTGCCTGTTGAATCAATCTGTCCAAACCGGGTTAGCACCGTAAACGGATGTCCCTTACCATCTCCTGCATGACAGGTGCCGCAGGAGGTGGCAACAAATACAGGTCCCAAACCAGTTAGGGGCGTAAATACTTCATCATTAAATGCAATATCACCCCGCAAGAAAATCAGGTTTTGTTCTGGGGTTAATCCCGGTACCGGACCGTCCAATAATTGATCATCCGGTTTTGCGCCAGGCAACACTTTATTACAGGCAGCAACAGCAATCAACAAACCTATTATCACAATTGCTTTGTTCATTTTTTTGGGTTGATTAATTTATTTTTTAGTTGTGTCTAAATTTATATTTAGACAAATGTAATAATTGCAACCCGCCCCGCCAAATGGAATAGGCGAAATAACTTTTTTTTTCCGGCAACGATTGTGATGGATCAACTTATTAATCAGTCTGCGAGGGAGATGCTTGCCATCTTAATTCTTTTTTCCTTTTCATCTGTCCAGGCAAAAACGAGATTATTTCCTGAACGACTCATTTGCGGGAAACCGGCTGACCTGGCAGCACTGGAGTTTGCAATATTTATTGAAGAACGCTTTGTTCCGTCTCTGAAAATTCTGACCGCTTTTATGGTGGCTCCTTCCATCCAGCTTACCATGGCGCTTTTATCATCCAGCATAACAACATCATCCCGTCCAATAGTTGTTCCTTCATCCACCCGAATTGGGTTGTCAAAATTTTCGCCACCATCACCAGAGAAAATAATCTGAACCTGTCCTTTTTTATCAGGCGAAGAAAACCATACGATTGCAAGATTATTGCCTACAGCGTCGGCCCTGGGTCCGT
>JBGTNK010000055.1:0-3578 GCA_041743125.1 Chitinophagaceae bacterium | reverse complement strand
AAAATCAGTTTTCATTGTTGCGTTGAATGATTTGTCTTTTGCCCGTAATCCATGATAAGCTAACCGTAAATATTCATCAGCCAGTTTATTAATATGGGTTGGTTCTTTTACACCGCTGCTGCTGCGGCTGTGCTGCAACATACCTTTTACAATATCACCTGCCCGTTTACCATGATGATTTATTTTTTTCTCATTCTCTTTGATGCCCTTTGCAATCGCCTTTACTTCGTCGAGATTCCCTTTGTTAACTTCCTGCTCTAACTCGTCAATCAATTCCGTATTCACATCCGAAAAATTATTGACGAAGTTTAACGGGTTCTGTATTTCATGTGCAATACCGGCCGTCAGTTCACCAAGCGAAGCCATTTTTTCTGATTGGATAAGTTGGGCCTGTGTTGATTTTAATTCTGTATAAGCTTTTTCAATTTCTTTGGCCTGAGCGAGTTCAAACTGCTGCGCTTTCTGTCGTTCCTTACTGATGATTCTTTGGTTTTGAATACGATAGACAAAAAGAATTGCCGCAAATAACAGCAAGCCATAAATCGTATAAGCCCACCAGGTTTTCCACCAGGGCGGATTGATACGGATGGATATTACTTTTTCTCCCTTTGTTCCGTCACTATTATATGCTTTTACCCGAAAAACAAGTTTACCGACAGGAAGGTTAAAATAATAGGAGCTCTTTTCTCCTTTTGCCTCTCTCCAGGTGTTATCATACCCTTCGAGCATGGTAAAATATTTTATGGTTTCGGGATTCCGGTAATCAATGGCGGCAAAATTGAAAGCGACATTATTCTGGTTGTATTTTAATACCATTACACCCGTTTCTTCAACAGGTTTCTGCGCGGGGCTTTCTTTGCCCGGGAATACAGGAAGATTATTAATAAAAATATCCGTAATAATAATTTTTAAAGGTTGAACATTAGCGGTAAGTTCTTCAGGATAAAATGCATAAAACCCCTTTTGATGGTTCAGTAAGAACTGCCTTTTGCGGTTCTTGTAAAAGCCAAGTGGAACGAGGCTATTGGGAGCGATACCAAACTTACCGGCATAAACCCTCGTTTCTTTTGTTGCAGGGTTCAATTTTATAAGTTCAGACAAAGTATGCATCCATAAATTCTTACCCCCATCTTCCAGTATACTTATAATTTTGAACGTGCTGGCTTCGGTCTCCGGATCAAAAAAACCTGAAAATTGATCTTCGTTTTTATTATAACTATAAAGACCATTACCTGTTCCGGCCCAGATTGACCCTTCGGAATCCTGCAATAATCTATGAAATGGAACTCCTTTATTGTAACGCCTGAACCTGCCTGTCTCCGGGATCAAACGATTTATGCCTCCCGTATAATCACCAGCCCAAATTTGACCTGATCTTTCTTCAAAAACAGATACAATATGGTCCGAGGTTAATGATGTGCTGTCCTTTTCGTTATGCAGATATTGATTAAAAGAATGATCCCCGGGATGGTAACGGAGCAATCCATTCCCATTCAAAACAAACCATATTGATCCCTGTCTATCCTGAATAATACTTGGGACATTCCTGGCATTCAGATTGGGATTATATTTCAATTCAATGGGCAGGCGGGAAAATTGCTGCGTTGTCTTATTGAAAATACCAGGACCCGCATACGTGCCTATCCAAATGGTATCACCTTTATCATGGAACAGGGATAATACATTATTCAGGCTATCGAACAGACTATGGGAATCCGATGGGTCGTGCTTAAACTGGCTTATTAATTTTCCATGCTTATCATATTGCAGCAATCCGCTTCCATCAGTTCCAACCCACAAATTTTCTTCTTTATCTTCTGCAAAACTTAAAGGTGGATTGGTCGTGGGTGTGCTATGAATGGTTTTATGAAAAGGATTTGTCCGGAATAAATTGTTTTCCTGTGTACTTATCCAAATTACACCATCACGTGATTGGTGTACATACCATCCGGAACTGTCGGGAAATCCATTGCTTCCCTCGTAATGGATAATTTTTTTTGTAACTGTGTCATACCGGTTGATGCCTGAAAACATGGTGCCAATCCAGATCGACCCAACACAGTCTTCCACGATAAAACTGACCTGGTCATTGGCTTTGTGCCAAGGTTCAGTTCTCAGGGGTGGGCGGCTCAACTTATCTGGCTTTAATGGGTCATATGTGTGTCGTTCAAACTTGCCGGTTTTACGATCCATGGTATGCAATCCATCACCAGACGTGCCCACCCAGAAGACACCCCGGCTATCTTCAAAGATGGCCCTTACCTTGTTGCTGATCAGGCTATGCGGATTTTTAGGATCATGCATATACCGGGTAAATGAGCCATCAGGATCCAGGCGGTTCAGGCCGCCTTCGTCCGAAGGTTTTCCCTGCCATGGGAAGTTTGTTCCAACCCAGATGACCCCCTGACGGTCTTCATAAATGTTTATAACCTTGTTACTGCTTAAACTTCTGGGATTGCCAGGTTCATTCCGGTAATGGATAAATTTTCCCGTCTTTTCGTCAAGCCGTTCCAGCCCCTCATCAGTCCCCACCCAAAGTCTTCCCTTGCTATCCTTTAAAACGTGGATAGCAATACCGCTAATGCTGGAAGGATCATTTGGGTCATTGCGAAAATGTTTAAACACACCCGTTTCGGGTTCGAACCGGTCAAGACCTTCATTTAGTCCTATCCAGATTATTCCTGAGGCATCCGCATAAACCGAATTAACAAAGTTGCCCCCCAGCGAATTTGGATTAGCATCATCGTGCCGAAAAGTAATCATCCTGACTCCGTCGTAGCGATAAAGGCAACGCTCGTCCTGACCGGAGAACCACATGTACCCATGCGGATCCTGAGTTATGGAGGTGATTTTCCCCAGCGGTTTGCCACCAATACCCTCCACCAGGTTAAACCTGAGCTCAGTGTTTTGCGCAAAGCCAGAAAAGGTGATTAGCTGTAAAAGGATTAACGCCGTTAGGAAAGTTTTTCCTTTCATAAATTTTCAACAATTGCAGCTATAAGATACTTATTACTACGGTAAATCAATAAAAATTTGTTTACCCTCAGCTTCTTTCCTTTCCTATCGACAGGCATGTTTCAACTTTTATTTCTCAAAAAATGCTTTCATGCTTTCAAAGGTTAGTGATAAACCCAATCCCTTACATTTCTGGTTGATCAGATGTAAAAGATGATTGAAATATTTATCGGTGAACATTTTTATTTATTATATACAGTCAGGAGCCGTAGGCTCGAATGATTTTGTAACAACGGGTTTCAACCCGTTGATTAGAAATCTAACTTTAGAAAGAGTGCCATCGGCACGATACATAATTGTATCAAAACACTACGGTGGTATGCATTCTTTCCGAAGCAAAATCATACAGAGACAGATCTTCACAGGGCAGTGGAAAATTGATTGTAGCGATAGTGTCACCAGTTTAAGACTGTACGTTATTCCATAACAATATGCCCAACATTGTCAGCAAACCAAACAGAAAAGAGGTATAGAAGTTTATTCGCATCTTTAAAAACTAAAAGCTATCTGAATGAAAAATAAATTAATCGATAGCAGGTATATTTTTCAGATTACTCACTCCA
>JBGTNK010000054.1:0-38389 GCA_041743125.1 Chitinophagaceae bacterium | reverse complement strand
ATTACATCCAAATGGTAAGAATTATGCAATGCGATTGCCGCCAATCTTCTGCCAACATCTTTTTTATTACGGGGGTGTATGTCATGTGTATCGCCAATATCAGTTGTAACTGCCATACCCGTATTGGGTAATGAAAGTGTTAGCCTTTGAGCCTCTCTTAATTCAGCCCATGTGCTACCCGCTGAACTGTTGCCATCATTTGCTCCATAACTTGCCAACTGTACAAAATAGAATGGGAAATCACCCTGATTCCAGTGTTTTCTCCAATCATTTATCAACAATGGAAAGGCTTTTCGATATTGATACGCACGGGCTACGTTCGACTCTCCCTGATACCAAATAGCACCCTTAATAGCATATTGAATTATGGGATTGACCATGGAATTAAATAGCAAGGAAGGAAAATCATTGGGACTAATACCAGATGACGTTGATCTTGATTCAACCCGGAATAACCATTGACCGGCTAGTGAAACTGACCCTTTAGGAACAATGATTTTTATATCAGACGTATCCCCATATATTCCACCGCTACCACCCATATCCATCACCCTTACAGAAATTAGATTCTTACCTTTCTTTAATATTCCCCCCGGTATAGTGTAACTGCGTTTTTCCTTATGCTTATAAGTCATACTGCCCACCTTCACGCCATTTACATAAGTGTCATCCGAGTCGTTTATCATAGCCAGTTCCAAGAGTGCTTCCTTACCGACAAATCCTTCATCAAGGTCTATTGATTTGCGATACCAAACCACGCCATCAAAATCACCCAGGTTCTGCCATTCCCAACAACCCGGAACATTTATATGAGGCCAGTTGCTATCATCAAACGATAGTTCTTTCCATGATTGAATGATGGAAGCAGATTCTTCCAACTTGCCTTGTAAGCTTTCTATCTTTTTCAGTGCGGCCAATTCTTTTCTTTTTGCAAGAGAATCTAAATTGAGTTGTGGCACAGAGGCAATCAATGATTTAAATTCCTCGCTATTCTCAAATCCATTTTTGCTTATCCAGGTTTCAATATTTGTGCCCCCCCAGGAAGTATTGATCAGGCCAATGGGGACTTTTAGTTTCTTGTATAATTCCACAGCAAAAAAATATCCTACAGCTGTAAGATCGCCTGATGTTTCGGGGCTGCAAATTTTCCAATTACCAGCAGAAACATCATCCCGAGGCTGATTCGAAACGGAAAGCGGAACTTTAAAGTGCCTGATCATTGGATAGTCACTTACTTGCATTTCCTTCATTCCATCGTTGGTATTACGCACAACCCATTCCATGTTAGATTGTCCGGAGCATATCCACACATCTCCAATCAATATGTTTTTAAGTTCAATTGTATTATTTCCTTTTATGACCAGTTGATAAGGGCCACCTGCCTGTTCAGGCTGGAGCTGGGTTTTCCATTTTCCGTCCTTCCCTGCTCTTAGTGTTTTTACCTGTTTACCTAAATGAATTGCGATTTTTTCATTTGGAGCTGCCCAACCCCAGATTGTTATTGTGTGATCCCGTTGCAATACCATGTTATTAGCAAAGATTTTGGGTAAACGGACATTGGCTGGTGCTTCTAAGCAGAGTAAAAACATTAGACAGACAAGCTGAATTAATTTCATCATAAAAAAATATGATTTGAGATTAAAGATTAAGTTGTTGAAGCCTCATCAAATGCTTTCATACTATGTTTGTAATTATATTTTAAATTAGAAGAATACAATAATTGATATTAAACGAACGAAAATGGCCATTAGAAAATGGCCATTTTGTAACGAACTGCTGCTTGCTTATGAAAACATACTTTTGAAAAAACTATCTATTCAGAAACCCAAAATGACTATTTTTTAATACCCTGTATTTTGAATTAAATTCGGATTTAGATCTATGTCTGACTGAGGGATTGGAAATTTATACCATTTGGGATTCATTGTCACTCCATACTCCTCTAAAAGAAATTTTGCTGCTCTTCCTGTACGGGTATAATGATACCAGATATTAGGTTCCCAAAATAACTCCCAGCGCCTTTCTTTCATCAAATCAATTAAAAATATTTCCTTGTTTGCCTGGGCAACTATGTTAGCTAAGCCAGCCCTTGCCCTTACCAAATTGAGATTTGAATATGCGCCTGCAACATCGCCTGATTCAAAAAGAATTTCGGAATAATTCAATAAAAATTCTGCATAACGCATTACTATAATGTTCTGGTTCCAAAACCATTCCTCTATACCAGCTTGATTTGCTGCACCTGTCCACCATTTTGCATTAAAAGCTGAATTTTTCTGTGTGATATTAAGCGGTATATTATAGGTTTGCCCGGCCATTGTTTCACCGGCATAAGATTCTCCCGGCACTTTGATCAATTCCTTTCTTCTTTTATCATTGGGCTCAAAAGAATCTGCCAGTTTCCGGGCGGTCGGGTAAGTACCCTGACCTCCAAAAATGGCGTAAGGAGCTCCGGCCCCTAAAGGGCCAGTAAACCAATTTAAAAAATTTCCATAATTAGGCTGCCCGCTCCAGGCAATTTTTGACCCAGGCACAAATTTATATTGTATTTCAAAAATTGACTCAGTGGTATTTTCGGTAAGATGTGAAAATAAGTTGCGCATGTTGGGTAATAAGGAATACTTACCCAGAGCGATGAGGTCCTGTGAAGCTGTTTTTGCATTTGTCCAATCTTTTATATACATATAGGCATTTGCCAGATAAGCTAATGCCGCACCTTTTGTTGCTCTTCCAGTATTGCCTGCATCCCAATTTAGAGGCAAGATTGCCGCAGCATCTTTTAAATCCAAAATAACCTGATCCCATACCTGGGCCTCTGGTGAGCGGGCCAGTGACAATGCAGCTTGATCAGCTACATCATAAGGATCTAAATAAATTACAGCATCCCCGTATCTCTGAGCCAGTGAATAGAAAGCGAACCCTCTTAAAAACTTAGCCTCACCGGTAAGTAAACTTTTTTCTGAAACTGTAAGCGATCCGGGTGAGGTTTGGATCTTTGATAATAAAAGATTGGCCCTCCCAATAGTTTTATAACAGGTTTGCCATGCACTTGAAACAGTAGAAGTTGGAGTGACATAACTTATTAGATCAAAAGGTTGCTCACTTTGTTGACGGATATCCTGCATCATAACTCCACCATCAACTATCCACTGCTGGATGCCTAAGCTAAAGAAAGATCCGGCACCCTGAATTTCGGCATATGCGCCAAACATAAAACCATCAAAGTCTTTCTTGTCTTTAAAGAAATTAGCATCAAATTTAACTCCTGTTTGAGGATCGGATTCCAAAAAAGACTTTTTGCATGCCCACATTCCTGAAATCAGTATAGTGAAAATTAATATGCTGTAAATTATTTTTTTCATTTTTCAAGTATTAAAAAGTTATCACTATTAAAAATAAATTGTGCCTTACTTATAATTTAAGATTTATTCCTGCTGAAAATATACGAGGCGACGGATATCTCCCAAAATCAACGCCTGTCCGGAGTGGATCGGAAAAATCTGATGGCGCAGTTTGATCTCCACCTGGAGTTGTAAGAAGACTTCCAACTTCCGGATCCCAACCGGAGTATTTAGTAAATGTGAACAGATTTTGTGCAGCAACGAAAATTCTCACACTATTTAAACCGGCTTTTTTTAATAAATTATTTGGTAATGTGTAGCCCAATTGCATATTGCGAATACGAAGGAAGGCCCCGTTCTCAATATAATATGACGAAAAGTATCTGTTAGTATTTGGAGCATCAAAAGCATTGCGGGGAAATTCGTTTGTACTGCCTTTCGCTGTCCATCTGTTCAGCCATTCTGTGGGGCCGTTAATAAAACCCTGATTACTGGATGTATGCATAGAATATCCTTTCAACATATTAGCTATTTCAACACCAGCTTGCCCCTGGAAAAAAACAGTGAAATCGAAATTCTTATATGCAGCATTTAGATTTAAACCATAAGTATATTTAGGCAACCCATTTCCTATTACGGTCCTATCATCTGAAGTAATTTTTCCGTCGCCATTTAAATCCTTAAACCTACGGTCTCCCGGCTTAACCCCACTCATCCCGCTTGCAGCCGCTTCAGCAGCATCTTGTATAATACCGTCTGCAACATAGCCCCAAAAGTTTCCGATCCGTTTTCCAATCTGTGAACGGGTTTGCGAATTTCCATCATCACCAGCTAGATTCCCTAATTCCCTAACAAGGTAGTCCGTTGACTTACCTAATAATTTGGTGACCTTATTATCAAGTGTTGCGAAATTCAGTGTTGAGGAAAAGTGAACTCCACCAATTTTTTTATTGAATCCTAATAGAATTTCGAACCCTTTGTTTTCCATGGAAAATTCATTCCTGAGAATAGAATTCCCTGTCACCCCCAAATAACTTGGAATTGGTGCATTTCCCAGAATGTCGTCAATTTTTTTAATGTAATAATCACTTGATAAAGTAATCGTATTATTAAACAAACTGGCATCAATACCCACGTTAAGTTGTGTTGATTTCTCCCAATGGATATCAGAATTACCTATATTATCACGGTAAACTGCAGGAAGCACCGTTTGATCACCTGTACCTAAAACATAATTATAAAGACCAGCATCACTCGAGTAGGAATTTGCATATTTAAAATTTCCGATATTCTGGTTACCCACAACCCCGTAACTGGCTCTTAATTTTAATTCATTAATCTGTTTTGAATTTTGTAAGAAAGATTCTTCTGATAGTCTCCATCCAATTGAAGCTGACGGAAAGTTCCCATACTTATTTTTAGGTCCAAATCTTGATGAACCATCACGGCGAAAATTTGCTGTAAGGAGGTATTTACCTGCATAATCGTAATTTATTCTGCCGATATATGACGCCAGTTCGTAATCTTCAGTAAATCCTCCTGACGTTGAAGAACCTAAAGAGTTGAGATTATATTGGCCATTTGGATTTGCGGAACCATTCACCGAAATCTCTTTGTAAATATTTTTTAAAGCATCAGTACCAGCCACAATCGAAAAATTATGCTTGTTAATTTGCTTTTCATAGCTTAATGTATTCGTCCAGTTCCACTGATCAAATTGCCTCCACGTTTCTGAATACTGACTAGTTTCAATTAATGATCCAAAACCAGAAATTACAGCGGGTTCGCCTAACCTGCTAAACCAAAAAACCGAATTATTCCTGACATAATTTACTGCGGTTTTGAATTTTAGCCCATTAATGATTTCATACTGCCCAAAGGTTGAAACTTGAATATTGGAAGTTTTTAAATTCCTTTTATAGTGAACTACATCTGTAAAAACCTGGTTATTTAAACCTCTGGGAAAATATAATGAATTAGCTGAAGCTCCGATCAATGCATACCCCTGATATCCATATAAATTGGCATCAATAGGACCCTCAACATTTGAATAAATAGGATTGATAGGCATCAATCTTATGGCGTTGGTCAAAATTCCTTTGTCACCAGAATTGGTGAGGGGTTGTGCTTTATCGTCATTGCTATAATTAAGAGACCCTCCTATTTTTAATCTTTTTGTTACATCAAATTCAGAGTTCATTCGGCCAGTATAACGTTTGTACTTTGATGAAAGCAGTATGCCGTCCTGGTTCTGATATCCTAATGAGAAGTAGTTCCTTGATTTTTCGCCTCCTCCCTGAGCTGAAATATTATAATTCTGCAGTGTAGCGCTACGAAATACTGCATCCTGCCAATTATAGGTAGGCAGGGAAGCGGGATTAGCCCATGCAGGATTGGGGCTTTGACCACCATTAACCAGATTTTCATTAGCAAGAGTTGCAAACTGAGGACCATCCAACAGATCTATTTTCTTAGTAGCACTTTGTGTTCCGGCGTATGCATCTAAACTTAAAAGAAGTTTTCCTTTTTTTCCCTGCTTTGTAGTAATCAATACAACACCATTCGTTGCTCTTGATCCATAAATAGCAGCAGAAGCGGCGTCTTTCAAAACATCTATGCGTTCGATATCATTAGGATTGATAGAATTTAATGCCCCGGTTGTCAGTATCATAGGTACCCCATCCACTATATATAAAGGTTCTGTTCCTGCAGAAAATGAACCCACACCTCTTATCTTTACAGAAATATTTCCTCCGGGTTCGCCAGTATTTTGGGTTACCTGCACACCAGCTACTCTACCCTGCAGCGCCTGATCCAACCCCGTTATCTGAACAGAATTAATATCTTCCGTAGTAATTGTTGATATGGCGGATGTAACCAATTTTTTTCTTTGGGTACCATAACCGACAACAACTAAATCACCTAAACTAACATCGGTCTGTACCAACGCTATGCTGATGTTGGTTTGATTGTTTACAGAAAATTCCTTTGTTTGGTAACCTACATACGAAACCACCAATACCGCATTTGCCGCAGCAGTATTGATGGTAAAACTCCCGTCTTCATTTGTTTTTACCGTATTACTTGTTCCCTTTTCTGTAATGGTGGCACTTGCAAGAGGCTCACCACGGTCGTTAGCGACCCTTCCGCTTATCTCAACAGGAGGCGGATCAATAAAAAGTTGTTCTTTCTCAGGCAAGAATTCCTTTTCTTTAATTACTATTGTATTTCCAACAATTGTATAGGTTAATGGTTTTTCTGTAAAGCAAAGATCAAGGGTGTGTTCGATAGTTGCACCGACTGTTACTATAGTAACTTTACCGGCTTTTTTCAGTAGCATATCTTCATAAAAAAATACATATCCTGTTTGCCGGGTTATTTCTTTAAAAACTTTTTCGAGACTGCTATTTTTCTCGTTTAAGCTGACTTTCTGTCCCGATGTTTTGGCGCTTGTTTGCAAACAAGCAACCGTAAGCAGGATGGCAGTTAATTTCATAATGATCCACATTTTAGGCCCACCTGCATGGCTGACAGGTGTTGGCGTAAAACGATTCAACATCGTTTTGCCATAAGCAATCAAAAGCATAGTTTTGTATTTGTTTGGTTTAATAATTGAATTGCACTTAGTTTTTTGTTCTAATTAAATCAAGCTAGTTCCGGAAGTGCTTGCTACACTTCCGGTTTTTTTTGATACTAATCTATTTTATTTCATTAGCCGTACTTTTTTTTATCGCTATTGTAAATGATGGTTATTATAATTTACGATTTCACAATTACTTTTCTTCCCTGAATATTGAATTGCACTTTCCCCGTTGACTCTAAAATTTTTAATAATTGTGAAAGATTTACATTCCTTGGAATTTGTCCGGTGAAGCGTTCTTTTATATTGTCACTATATTCAAATTCCACATTATACCATCTTCCTGCCTGCCTGAGTATTATTTCTACATCTGCACTATTAAACTGAAATAACCCATTTTTCCAAGCCAGCACTTCTTCTAAATCCACATTATTCAATACTTGAATTTGATCATTCCCCTTAGCTGCGGCTTGTTGCCCTGGTTCCAACTGTCTTGACTGCCCGGCCTTTGACACCTTAACACTACCTTCAATTAAAGTGGTGCTGATAGCTACTTCGTTTTCATAAGCATTTACATTGAAATGGGTTCCCAGCACCTGAATATCAAGAGCTTTCACCGTTACGTGAAAAGGCATGGATGCATTCTTAGCCACTTCAAAATAAGCTTCGCCGGTTAATTCAACATTTCTTACCCCACTATTAAAAAAGGCAGGAAAACGAAGACTGGAGGCAGCATTGATCCATACCCTGGTACCGTCTGCTAACTTAAGCTGGTACTGCCCGCCTTTGGGTACGGTAATGGTATTGTAAAGAACTTCTTTTGGTTTTTCAGTTGAAGAGTTATAAGACAGTTGCCCATTGTTAAGTTTAATGATCTTTACGCTTCCCTGTTTGGCTAATGTGCCATCCTCAGCACTGTCAAGAATAATCTGAGTGCCATCGGCCAGCTTTAAAATAGCCCTGTTATCTCCCGGGGGCACATCATTGGTTAAAGGCACATTTTTTTGTTCAGCCAGGCGATCATTTCTTTTATTTACCTGAAACAACCAATAAGTACCAGCGCCAAGCAATAATATGAAAACAGCAGCAACTGCAATTCTTCTCACAGATAGCCATATAGTTTTTGCAGCTCTTCTTTCAGAGTTAATCCTTTTTTTAATCGTATCCTGGATCAAACGGAATATCGAGTCATCCGCTTCCCCTTCAAATGCGTACTCATGCAACTCATTATCAATTATCGTTTCCAGTTGTTTACAATGCTCGGGCTCCTGCAGCATTTCATTCAAAAGCCATTTCTCTTCTTCCGTTATAGAACCAGTCAGATATTTAGTCAATAAAGATTCTACAGATAATTTGTTCATAGTTTTATTATTCAGAAGGATAAGGCTCTGCAATCATCAACATCATTAAAGACGCAACACTTAAAAAAAAGGGGTACACGCCATAAAAAAAATCTACGCTTCCGCATCATCTTGCAATAAGAATGATCCAAATAATCATTTCAGAATGTGTGCGGATATAGGTTCTCAGAAAATTGAGTGCCCGGCCGATATGTTTTTTTATGGTTTCTTTGGACAATTGCATACGAATCGCAATTTCTTCATACGATAAACCTTCGTCGCGGCTTAATAAAAAAGCTATTTTTTGTTGCCGTGGCAATAAATCAATTGCCTTAACTACCATTTCATGCGATTGTTTAAAAGAGAGCGTTTTATCAGGAGTGTTATTTTCTTCTTTCAATGTTTTTTCCAGATCATCATTTACCGGTAACATTATTTTTTTACGTAACTCACTTATAATATGATTGCGGGCAATAATAAAAAGGAAGGAATCAAAACGGTCGATGTCAGTAAATGATTTTCTCTTTTCCCAGACTTTTATGAACACTTCCTGTACAACATCCTGTGCAGCATATGAGGATTTCAAATAAGCAAGAGCCTGTGAATAAATATTGTTCCAATAATGTTCTACTATTCTGGAAAAAGCTTTTTCGTTGCCTTCAGCAATTTGCTGTAATAGAAGCTTTTCATCATATGCAGCACTACAATCCATTTAATTTGGAGCATTATCGTTTAAAAATCTAACCGGTCTGTAATCAAAAGTAGGCAATTGAATAGTTAGCTATTGAATTAAACAAAAGAGCACAATGACTTTTAAAACTTATTCCTTTGACCTTCCCTGAATCGGAAGGGTCGTCTCCTCCAATCCAGAAATATACCTTTTTAAAATCCCTGTCTTTGACCGTACAGAAGTAATTTTCCAGGTATAGAATATCCTGCAATTTCTTACACATCTTAATTCAGGTGCGGGAGAACTGCCGATTTATTAATGAACCTTGCTTACAAGATTATTATATAAAGTTGATTGCCCTTTAATCAACGCTTCGTCACCGTTAAATCTTCTTAAAAAGAACGGTTTAACTATATCCAGAATTTGTAACGCTACAGAGTATAAATCCATCATGATCTTATTTCCCGCAAGGCTAATGTTTTGATTGCTTTTATTTGCAAGATCCAGAAGTTCAGTTCCTATTAACAGACCGCTTAAGTAGTAATAGTTTTCCTCCTTTGTAAGTTTGTTGAACAGGGTGTTGGTACGCACCAAAAAGCAATTGTGCAAAATAGTGGAATGTATACAATCAAGTACCCCTTTCTTAAAGCTTTCCAGATTATGGAATTTTTTCAATTCACCAACTTTATTTACCGAAACAGCGAGAATAGTATTCGTGCACAATGCAACAAAAAATTCGCCTGTCATATAGGTTTTAAATCTGACGACCTTCCCACCTATAACTTCAATGTGTTTGGAGTGTGTGCCCGGAAAAATATAAAGTTGATCGAGATCCCTGTCGCATCCAATTAATTGAGTTTCCTCACCTCTCATCACATCGTCATTACTACATACACCTGAAATAAGCAAAATCTGGTGCCTGAAATCCGCACTTGCCTCAACGATGTGTGTGATTAAGTCAGATCCATCAACGGCAAACGGAAGTTTTTTATAAGGCAATTCAACCATTCCAATAGAAGAAGATGCCATGCCGGACAGTAATACAGGGACACCGTCTAATGAAGCGGACAATCTCATTTCAATTTCCCTGATTTTCACAGCAATTATATTCTTATAAAAAGACAGCCTGTCTTTGTCAGATGCTTCCCGTTGCCATAACTTAAATGTTTTTGCAATACCCTGTTCTGTGTACACTTCCGAAATCAACCTTAAATTTAATGAATCAATAAGCCTTAACCTGAATGCAGTTGTTCCCCAATCGCAACTAAGAAAAGTACTCATAAAAAAAGTGTTTTAATGGCATTTAAGCTTCTATTGGTTCTTTAAACCAGCAGCAATAATTTTTGATATGTTGAATCCCAACACCTGTAGCTATCGGTATGGATGTATGCTGCGCTATTTCTTTTTAAGGCCTCATTGTTTTCCTGCAGTAAAGGTTCTTCAGGTTCGAGTACTTTTTCAATAACTCCTGTTATGCCTTCATCCGAAATAATTCATACCCTCTGATTTTCATTGTATATCTTTTAAAGGTTAGTAACTAATTGGACAAATTTGAAAGCTTTTTCAGTTAATTCATTTATATATTTTTCGGTTACTTTTTCTTTTGTATTTACTAATGCTGTTCCAATGCCAAATGCCACTGCACCCACATTCTGGAATTCTCCAATATTTTCCAATGTTATTCCCCCGGTTGGCATCAACGGGATATGTGGCAAAGGCGCACGGATCTCTTTTATATAATTTACGTTTGCTGATGCAGGGAAAAATTTGATGATATCTCCTCCGCTATTAAAGGCATTTACAATTTCTGTTGGCGTAAATGCTCCGGGTATACTTACTGCTCCAAGCTGTTTAGTTACTTTAATAACTTCTAAATTCATGTTAGGGGAAATAATGAACTGTGCTCCGGCAGTGATTGCTGATTTTGCTGCATTTTCATTCAGCACAGTACCGGCGCCAATCAGCATTTTATCTTTCATTGTATCGGATAGCTGCTTAATCACTTTTAATGCATTATCTGAATTCATGGTTACTTCCAAAATTGTTACTCCTCCGGCATTCAGCGCCCTTGCTATTTTCAACACATCATCCGGATTAGCGCCACGGATAATAGCTACAATTTTGGATTTCAATATTTCTTGTAAAATATCCATGGCTTGATTATGCTTATGCTTAAAGAATTAAAAAAATCTTATCTCTTAATTTTGTTATTCTATTATTAGATTCAATTATTTTCTTCTGTTCTGTTAATAGTAACTTTAAAATGGATTTATTTTCGCTTTATTTTTACACTACATAACTGGCAAAAATCTTAATCATATATAAAGATGAGTAAATTCCATTCCCCGAAAAAAATTAACGAGCTACAATGATTGAGCTTACCCGGCCACATAAAGCAGCAACATGAAATTTAGAACAGCATAAGTTCATTTAGGTGCGTTTCGAAATTCTTTCCAGATAAATATACCCCAGATAACGGCGACTATTGTAGCACCTTGAACCAAACCATAGGAGATAGCCCGGCCTGCCTTACCTGATGCAATGATGCTGAACTACATCCCTACATACCAGATAGCTCCACCCAGAATACCAGTGATATGATTGTTTAAACCACCTTTAAAATAATCTGAATATCTAATTGGTGTGACCACAAAAGGCTTTCGAATTAATAGGCTGTTGAATAAAAAATTACTGAGCAAAATACCCGCCGCAAAAAATACAACAGCCGTGACTCCAAGAAGAAATTGCTGTGTTCGGTTTTTCCTGAAAACTTATTTTTTTCCAAAGAAAAAAGTCGAACACCTCGAATAAATCAGGCCGTTCGGCTGGCAACTCTTCAAAAATTTGAAGTTGTCCGGTGAAGTGGAGGTTACCGGCCAAAAGTCGAACCTTTCTGAAGAATTAAAAGTCTTAAACACTATAATTACTAAATAAACAGAAATATTGTAAAAGCTCACGTTGACTTTAAGTTTTTCAGTTTTTGTGGAACACTAAGGGAACGAGCGTTTGGATTTTGTCGCACTTAATTTAATAATATCGTGTGTGTTGCAAATCTTTAAAGTAAGAATTCATTTCTTGTCTCTGAAAATGTCTTGATTTTTCATTATATGTTAGGTTCGATTCCTGTCTTCCCGACATACATAATTAGCAAACTCATACCAGTAGTGAGTTTTTAGTTGGGCATAATCCGGAGAATCTTTCCGCCATCAACGCCTATATATAAATAACCATCTGGTCCTTGTTTCACTGAGCGCACACGCCAGTTTTTACCTTTGAGTAAACGTTCTTCTTTTATGACTTTATTGTTTTCAATGACCAGTCTGTTCAAGTGTTGCAGCGCCAAGGCGCCAATGAATAAATTGCCTTTCCATAAGGGTATAACATCAGAAGAATAAAACTGCATGCCGCTGGGCGCAATGGAGGGTTTGTAATAATAAACGGGTTGCTCCATTCCTCCCTTCTTTGTTATGCCTTCACCAACTGTTGTGCTGTCATAGTTTAGTCCGTAGGTTATTACTGGCCATCCATAATTCAATGTTGGTTTAATGATATTTACTTCATCGCCACCCATGGGGCCATGTTCGTGTTCCCACAATTCTCCGGAAGCCGGGTGTAATGCTAAACCATTTGGATTGCGATGCCCGTAACTCCAGACTTCTGGTTTGGCGTTAGGGGTATCAACATATGGGTTATCCTTAGGTACTTGTCCATCTTCATAGATGCGCAGTACTTTGCCCAAATGATTATTTAATGTTTGTGCGGAATCCTTCAGGTCTGTTTTTTCACCCATGGCTATGAACAGGTAACCATCTTTAAGCACCAGTCGCGAACCATGATGAAGCGGTTTCTTATAGTATGGCAGGGCAGTAAATAATCTTTCCCGCTGAACCAGTTTTAGTCCGACTAACTTAGCCCGATCAACCACCATGGTATTAGAAGTGGTGTCGCCCTCGCTGTAAGAAAAATATATCCAGCCGTTATTTTTATAATCAGGGTGAACTAAGATGTCGAGCAGGCCGCCATCACCCTGACCCACTACTTTAGGAACGCCTTGCAGTAATTCTTTCTCTCCTGTTTCTGTGTTAACCACTACCATGTTTCCAATAGCTCTGTCAGTAACCAGCAATCGACCGTCGGGCAAAAAGTCCATACCAAAGGGAATGGTGATGCTATCGGTAACCGTTTCTACTTTCAGTTCGGTGCCCTCACTTTTTATGATAAAGAATTCTTTCTGCTTTGTGCTGCACGATGGTATCAAGCAGATCAGAATTAATATTACGATTATTGTTCTTAATGAGTGGAAGGCTTTGATGATTATCATGGTTTGTTATTGTGTGTATTTTATTTGTCCTTCTTTCAGCTGCTAACGTTTTGCATTACCGCTGTTGGGATATTTGAAAAACGTTACCCCGGTGGAAATGCTTTTAAAAAATATGATGATGAAATTACCTTAAATTTTTTTAGAAAGAGTCGGGCCCAAAACCAAATCTGAAAGTTTCGCACAACAAAAAACCGGGCAACTGTTCAAAAATTTGACGTTTCCCGGTGAAGTGGAGATTACCGGACAAAAGTCGAACCTTTTTATTGAAGGCCTTAGTGTTCTAAACACTCTGTTTAGATGACTTATAGAGGTTTATAATAGTTCGATTCCAGTTTTTGCACAGAACACGATTCAAGGCAATTTTTTTTAAAATTGCCTTTTTATTTTCCTCCAAAATCTGCACCAGTGTCGGGATTTCAGCGAAAAGCGAATTTGTTTTCTCGGTTCGATATGTGCCTTTTTCTATGTTATACATAATTCCGTTAGGAAATACCAGATACTGCAGCCGTTGTTTATTGACGAAGCTTTTCAGCGACAGCCAACCCTTTTTCCACTATAAAATTCAAGTTCGATCTGTCAATTGAGCTCCCCTTAATTCCTGCACCAATTTGAATAATTCTTCATTCTTTTTTGAAGCAACTTTTTCGTACAGATCCTTCTTTAAAACTCCCAACGCAAATCGTTCTTTTCCCTTTTCAAAGGCAATGACCCGGCCAACAGATTCTACAAACAAAATATATCTGGTTGCCGGACTCTCCCCTGTTCGCCGTAGAGTTCTGCTCATCGGGCAGGTAGGAAAAATAAAAATTATAGAGTTGTTATCCAAAGTCTGCAACATCGGATCAGTTTCAAAGAAACTGTAATCTTTTACGATGTTGGTGTTTCTTCTACGCCGTGGTTGGTGTTTTCTTTCACCAACCACCGATCTATAGTTTAATCCCGAAGGTGAGAAAGAAATCCGTCCTGAGTTTGTCGAAGGATTATCAACTCCTGTGTGATAAAAGTTCAGGATGATATTTACGCAAGTCATGTTTGATTCGTTGCGCTGTATAGTTTAAAAAACCCAGTTGCACATATTGCGGATTCATTAAGGGCTGCATCTGCCAGATCAAATGGATATGATCTGACATGACAAATAAAAAATCCCTAAGAAGTTTCAATTTTTTAGAGATGATAAACACAAATGGTGCATACGTCATGTCCATGTTTCAATTCTTGAAGAATGGAAAATGCTATTATACTGCTACCTGCATGGAAAGAAGAATGGGCTCCTTTACTGTGTGCCGGTCTTTCGCCTCCTGTATATTTGGATCATTCATGATAGCTCCAAGCTTTTCCATATCAGTTACTTCTAAAACCAAAATCACCGACTTAGGATCATCTTGATCCTGGAACGTTTTAAAGCTTGATACGGCAGGAGCAAAAAGCTTAACCCTGTCTTCATGACCTTTGAGCCAGGTCTCAAAATCACCTACTTTGTGTCGAACTACTACTGTTGGCATGATTAATTTTATGAGTTATTAATATTTTATAAATATGAAGAATAAATACAGCTATTCCAAAAAAATGTTTTCCTCCGCCTTGCTTTTACTCTGTTCTCCGTAGTGTTCTGTTCATCGGGTATGTAATAAAAATAAAAAATTATAGGGTTGTTATCCGTCCCGATAGCTATCGGGAGCAACTTCGGATCAGCCTCAAGAAGCTGTAATCTTTACAAATATTTTCCATCGTTGCTGGTATTTGATGATAATCAGACTCCGCGGTTGAAATACTGAGTTTACCTCTCCCGCTGTATATAGGGGGATAAAGTATCTTCCACCAACCATACGAATTAAAGCGATCTTTTCAGATTGACTGATGCTCTTATTCGTTACATCTGTGGCAGTGTATTGCGGGAAATATTGATAGCCGGTGTAGAAATGAATTAATTTTAAAGTTCTGCATCAACAAAAAATATAACGTCCCTCTAAACAATAAATCACATGATCAGGATATTCTGGCTGATCTCATTAATCGTATTTAATAGTAGCCGGTTTTCAGCTGATGCACAAACAAGAAAACTGGTCATTGATTGTGATCCCGGCGTTGATGACGCCATGGCTCTTATTTTAGCTATGAAATATCCGGGTTTTGAAATTTTAGGAATCACTACCGTTTTTGGAAATGCTTACCCGGACCAGGCTGTAAAAAATGCATTAACCATCGTGGAGTTATCAAAAAAAAATATCCCGGTTTACAAAGGCGCTGAAAAGCCCCTTCGCAAACCGCTTGATGCACCTCCGGACTTTATCCATGGAAAAGACGGATTAGGGAATACGCACCAACCCGATCCAACAATCACCTGGCAGCCGGAACCTGCTGCCCAATTCATTGTTGATATAGCTAAAGCCAATCCGGGGCTCGTAACAATTTTGGCAGTAGGCAGACTCACCAATCTTGCACACGCCATTATGCTGGATTCAGGGGTCACTAAAAATATCAGGGAAGTGGTGTTGATGGGCGGGGCAATACTTGTTGCCGGCAATGTAAATCCTGTAGCAGAAGCTAACCTGGAAGGAGATCCCGATGCCGCTGATATTGTTTTAACAGCGCCATGGAAAGTGACCATGATTGGTCTTAACGTTACTACCCGGGTAAAACTGGATGACGACATATTACTCAGAATAAAAAATAAGAATAAACAGTATGGGCCTTTTATTTTTTCTATCACGAGGTCTTATCTTGACTTTTACAGGAATGTGAATCATCTTGAGGGAGGTTTTTATGTGCATGACCCTTCCGCTGTTATGTATCTGATAGATTCAAGTATTTTCAAAATCAAAAAGGGGCCTGTAAGAGTTGTAACCGATGGAATAGCAATAGGACAAACTATAATGCCTGGCTGGGACTATCAATTAGAGTTACAGCCATGGCGGGGAAAACCTTTTATTAATGCTGCTGTGAAGGTGGATGTGGAACGGTTTCTCAAAATGTATGAATCTGTTATGATACAAAAATAGAATTGGGTGACATAAGAATTTTAAGCCCGGTTCCTCCGCTTGCTTCCTGTCCGCAACACAAAATAAAAGACTTCCCAGGTGCTTATCTCCACGCACCTGGATTTTAATAAGCAAGTGATGCCGGTAGATACATCTCGCCTTTAGTATTTTCATCCACTGACAAAAACAAAGTGTTGAAAGCGATTTAGGATTCTTTCGGTTTCAATCAAAAAATTTCTTCAGGTAATGTTACCGGGTAACCTAAAGATGTATCAACATTATTAATTACCATTCATACGTTTTCCTAAAAATATATTCAAGGTTTTGGGTAAATTTAATAGAGCAGAATAGGTGATTTTGAAAAAGTTACTTTTTTTAATGTTGATGCTGTCTTTCGTCTTCCGGGCGGAAGCACAATTGCTTAACTGCACATTAAAAAAACCTGTAATCACAATAGATTTTGGATCGGGAATTGTCCGCGATGTAAATACAGCTTCGTTGTCTAACTACAAACGAGTTGCCAATTATTGCCCCACCGATGGACATTACACCTATACTCCTTACACCAGCGATTGTTTCAGAGGTGACTGGTTTACACTAACGGAAGACCATACTATTGGTGATGCAGATGGAAATATGATGCTCGTGAATTCATCATATGACCAGGGCGATTTTTTCACGACAACAATAAATGGATTAAAGAGCAGCACCACCTATGAGTTTGGAGTATGGATGATGAATGTATGTAAGATCACTGATAAATGCCCCTACCCATTATTGCCCAATATTACCATCCGGCTGCAAACGTTATCCGGAAAATTTATTGCCCGGTTCGGCACAGGAGAAGTAGTGCGACGGGAGTCCCCGCACTGGACACAATACAGGGCTCCTTTTAAAATGCCCGCGGCGGAAACAGACTTAATCATGATCATGACCAACAACGCCCCCGGGGGTTGTGGAAATGACTTTGCATTAGATGATATTACCTTTCGTGAGTGCATAACTCAAACCCCGGAAGCAATTCCCGTTACCAAAAAAGCACCCGTTGTCAAAAAGCAACAACCAGCAATAAAACAAGTACCCGGGAAAACAACATCAGCACCACCTGTAACCGGAGCGACGAATAATAAACCCATTGAAAAATCTTTATCAAATCCGGCTGAAAATTTAACTCCGCTTATAAAAAAGAGAACTCCGGTATTTCCACCAGCACCAGCCGTGCTGACCTCAAGAACAAATTTATTGGTCAAACAAATTGAAACCGAAGCCGGCGACATCAGGCTTGACCTCTACGACAATGGTGAAATAGACGGAGACACGGTTAGCATTTATCACAACAATTCCCTGCTGGTCTCGCAAGCCCGGCTTTCTCAAAAACCAATAACATTGCATATAAAAGTGAATGCCGCCCATCCTCATCATGAGTTGATCATGGTGGCCAATAACCTGGGTTCCATTCCACCCAATACTTCTGTGATGATCATTACCGCCGGCAGCAAACGATATAAAGTTTTTATCTCCACCACCGAACAGAAAAGTGCAAAAGTGGTTTTAAATCTAAAAGAGTGAAATGTTTAAATGCCGTGCGCATCCGGCAGATAAAATTTTTTGAAAAGTATCACCGCATTTTTTCTCTTGCATGAAAATCAAATTCAATTATTCGATTTCAATATGCGGCAACCAGGAATTTATATCTGACACAGGATTTCTGCTCATCAAAAAAAAAATTAAAAGATAATTATCAGAAGCTGGCAATTTAAAAGAAGAAGCAAACATAGTTTTCCGATTAATTCGTTCAGGACTCCTGAATGAAAAAAGCTTCAGAACCGGCCTTAGTTTCATTTTTAGTAAATTACAACCAGGCAAAAGCTTAAATCATGGTTTTAACTATTAATGGTGTCAGGCACGAGGTAAGTGTGGATCCTGATATAGATTTATTGACTGTATTACGGGACAACCTCGGTTTAACCGGCAGCAAATATGGTTGCGGCGAAGGAGTTTGCGGCGCCTGTACCGTACTGATAAACGGTAATACTTCCCGATCATGCATCACACCCGTAAATTCCGCTGTTGGCAAAGAAGTGACCACGATTGAAGGCCTCGAAAAAAATGGAAAACTACATGCCGTGCAGGAGGCTTTTATGGCTATTGATGGTTTTCAATGCTCCTATTGTGCGTCGGGTATGATCATGTCAGCAGTGGCACTGCTTAGGAGTAATCCTTCCCCATCTGAAGAGGCCATTGTAAAAGCAATGAACGGGAATATCTGTCGCTGCGGCACCTATCCATACCTTGTAAAAGCTATTCAACTGGCGTCCAAATCATAAATAAAGTAAGATGGAAAATCCTGATCATCTATCACATCCATTTGAGCCCACAAAAAATGAACTACCGCCTGAATCAACTCTTCATTTTTCACTTGACCGGCGCAAATTTCTTAAACTCACGGGTGGAGGCTTAATGGTTGTTTTTGTATTGCAGGATATATTTTCTGTTGAAGGTAAAAATTTGTTCCCCGGATCATCCCCCGTTCCCGTAAGCGGAGTAGGTGCATGGATACATATTGGGGAAGATGGAATAGTGACAGTATACACGGGTAAAGTGGAAGTGGGACAGAACATACGAACATCCTTGTCTCAAATGGTTGCGGAAGAACTGATGGTGCCGCTCTCATCTGTTACCATGATCATGGGCGATACGGATCTCGTACCTTATGATAGAGGTACTTTTGGCAGCCTCACTACTCCACAAATGGGTTTGCAATTGCGTAAAGCTGCGGCTACTGCCCGCGAGGCCCTGGTAGAAATGGCAGCCAAACTCTGGAATACTCAGGCATCCGGTTTAAAAGCAGAACAAGGGATGATCCTTCATACCACTGCCAATAAAAAAATAGGATATGGCGAATTGACAAAGGGTCAGCAATTGCTGATGCCAGTTGCAGACAAGGTCCGGTTGATTGAGGCAAAGGATTGGAAGGTAGCGGGAAAAACGATACCCCGGGTAAATGAGCGGACCTTTATCACAGGTAAACATCAGTATGTTTCAGATATGAAGTTGCCGGGTATGCTGTATGGCAAAGTGCTGCGGGCACCTTCATACGGATCAACATTGCTTCAGGCAGATGTTACTAAAGCCAGCAAAATGCCAGGCGTAATAGTGGTAAAGGATGGGAATTTTATTGGCGTTGTTGCACCGGATGCGAGAACTTCCGGAAAAGCCTTGCAGGCTATTGATGCAAAATGGGAAGAAAGTAAAGGGCAGCCATCCAACGATAATATTTTTAATTATCTCCTCAAAAATGCGCCGGGTGCAAGGGAAGAAAGAAATTCTGACAACAGCAAAGGAGATTTTGAAAAGGGATTAACCGAAGCGGAATTCAAACATTCCAAAACATATAATATCCATTATATAGCACATGTACCACTGGAACCAAGAGCGGCGGTGGCACAATGGGTGGATGGAAAGCTTACGGTATGGACCGGCACTCAACGTCCCTTTGGCGTGCAACAAGAGCTGGCTGATATTTTTAAATTGAATAAAGAAAAGGTGCGGGTGATTGTGCCCGATACCGGATCGGGCTATGGAGGAAAGCACACAGGTGAAGCTGCTATTGAAGCGGCAAGGCTCGCTAAGGAATCAAAAAAGCCCGTTAAAATTGTATGGTCAAGAGAAGAAGAGTTTGTCTGGGCATACTTCAGGCCCGGTGGTGTAATTGAAGTAAATGCTGCCGTTAAAAAGGATGGCTCCATCACAGCGTGGAAATTTAGTAACTATAATTCCGGAGGTTCCGGGCTGGAAACTCAATATAAAGTCAGTAATCAGCAGATAGCTCATCTTCCTTCCAATACACCATTAAGGCAGGGCTCTTACCGTGGACTGGCTACCACGGCGAATGTTTTTGCACGGGAATGCCATATGACCGATCTGGCCAGATTGATCAAAATGGACCCGCTTGCCTTTCGGTTAATGAATTTAGAAGACGATCGTTTTATAGCTGTTCTTCAAACGGCAGCTAGAGCCTTTGGCTGGCAGGGCTCTAAAATATCTGGTCAAGGATTTGGTATTGCAGGAGGTTTTGAAAAAGGCGGTTATGTTGGTTGTTGCGCAGAAGTAATGATAAATAGTGATAAGGAAGTAAAGGTGGTTCGTATAACGCAGGCATTCGATTGCGGCGCTATCATTCATCCGAATCATTTAGAAAACCAGGTAATGGGTTCTATTATTCAGGGGCTTGGTGGCGCTTTATTTGAAAGGGTTGAATTTGCAAATGGCAAAATACTTAACTCCGGACTGTCAGCCTATAGGGTTCCCCGCTTTAGTGATATACCAAAAATTGAAATAATTTTAATAGACAGGAAAGACATGCCATCAGCCGGCGCAGGTGAAGCAAGCATCATCGGTATTGCTCCTGCCATCCGCAACGCTATTGTGGATGCCACGGGTATAGCTTTGAATGGTTTGCCAATGCTGCCAAACGGAGTATTGGCTTAAACCCATTTGATAAAAAACAATTCCTCACCTGTCTTCCTACACGGGATTGTGTCTGTAATAAAGCCTGACCAGGTCCCCATCATCTTTACTACTTCCTAACCGGGTGTCTCCACCTTCTTATTCCCTGCCCACACCACTTTACAAACAAAATACATCTTTCGGCTCCTGCTATTGCAAAAGATCTTTGTTAGCGGTTCGAAGTTCTTTTTTCCTCATTTGTATATTCCAAAATATCTCCTGGCTGGCAGTCTAAGGCTTTACAAATGGCGTCTAATGTGCTAAAACGGATTGCCTTTGCTTTTCCAGTCTTCAAGATAGAAAGGTTAGATAATGTCAAATCAACTCTTTCAGAAAGTTCGTTTAGAGAAATTTTACGTTTTGCCATCATCACATCCAGGTTTACAATGATTGGCATAGTTATACAGTTAAATCGTTTTCGTTCTGAATTTCTACTCCTTTATTAAAAATAACCGCAATAACATAGATGACAGCTGCCATCAGGATAAAAGCCTCACTATCCTCCCAAAACTGGGTTAGGTTGTCAATGGCATAACCATGATGTTGTACGTTTTTGGCTGCCTGCCGGGCCATATAACTTAATAGTCCTATTGAAAAAGTGCAGTAAGATATTTTTGTTATCTGTGCTGAAACAAAGCTGCTGAATGGGTTTGATAAATCCATTTTGTGCATAAGCATCACAAGGATATAAAATAAGTATACTTTCAAAAGTGAGATGACCAATATAAAACTATACATAGCAAAGAAAGCCCAATGGCTTCGGTTATACATGTCAGTCAAATCCAGCTTTTGATAAAGGTTTGGGATAAATTCAGGTTTGTAAATACTAAAAACAAAATTGACTATCAAGCCACCGGCTTCTATGGACAAGCCAACAAAAATGATCCAGGCTATAATATGCAAGCCTTTAAATACGAAGTTGTTTCTGGTTGCCATAATTCTTAAAATTTAAATTATGGAACAATAATAATATATATTTATTGATAAACAATAAATATATGGTGTAAATCAAATAATATTTTGTAACCGATATTCAACCCGGACTTTAAATTTAAAAATTTGGAAGGTGATAATTTGCCAATAAAGTGGATTATGGTTGTAGAGAAACTGCGTTCCCTTCCACTCAATTCCTTCATGATGTTTATATCCGCCGGCGGCAAAAACTATAAAGTCTGTATCTCCTCCATCGAACAGAAAAATGTAAAATGGTTATAAATCTAAAAGAATGAAATTCTCAATTGACGTGAAGTGCGGCTAAAATAAAAGGAGATAGTCTTACCCAGACTATCTCCTTTTTTGTTTAATATTCTTTGTGTATTATGGCTTTGTTATAGCATTGCCATCCAGGATGACCGCTGTTTGTGCCAGGGCCCGGCCATTGATTGAAGCACCTGTTTGGAAAGTAATACCTGTCTTCGATAAAATTATTCCTTCGAAATGCGACGTAGTACCTAAGGTTGCCTGACCTGCAATCTGCCAGAAAATGTTCTTAGGTTGTGCACCTCCACTAAGCGTAATTTTTACTGCTGTACTCATAGTTACATTGCCTGAAATCTGAAAAATCCAGACATCGTTCGGGCCACCTGCAATCGTTACATCTGATGGCATAGTAACATTGCCCGTCCATTTGTAAAGTCCCGGAACCAGTGTTTTTCCACCTATATTTCCGGTGCCTAATTCCAGGAAGTCAGGTGATGGACGTCCGGCTGCGTCATTGTAAGCAGAAACCATATTATTTACTGCCGTAGTCATATTAATGGGTGTAGGAACTGCCATGTCTGCTGCATATATTTTTCCGGTTACCTGGGCTGAAGTTGCATACCCGGTGGCATTGGTCAAAGAAAATCCGGTAATATAAGAAGTGGCGGCGGGACTCAGGCCTAAGTCGCCGGTAACAGCTGATGTAGCATTGTTATTAATGGCTGCTTTTGCAACAATAACATAATTTGCTGCCGCACCAAGATTTACTACTGATAATACCGAGGTGCTGCCTCCGGTTGTAAAAGTCCAAACAGAATTATTGGCAAGTCCTTTGCCAGCAAGATTTTTCGCCCCGGTTGTTATGGTGGCCGTATAGGTTGTAGCGGGTGTAAGGGCAACTGTTGGGGTAAACTTTGCTATAGTGCCTGAATAGGTTACAGTACCTGAAACGTTTGTTGAACCTTTCTTTAATGTAAATGTAGAATTGTTGATGGTTGATGGATTCATTGATTCACTAAAAGTAAAAGTAATGTCAGAGCTACGGGAAACACCAGTTACATTGTTCGCCGGATATGTTGATTTAGCTGTTGGATTTTCTCCCGGATTATCGCTTTTTGTACAACTTAGTATTGATACAATCAATAACACAGGAATAATTTTGAAAAGGTTCATAGGTAAATAATTTAAATGTGAAAAATGAATTTGTCAGGCACTTAGATGTTTGTAAGAGACTACCTGTTCAGCAAAAGACATATTTCTAATCAGGTAAAACCTGATGGTAAAGAAATACATAATAAAATGGCTGAATAGCGAGGAATTATTTCGGTAATTAATTGCGGTTTAGGAGATCAGCTCTACGCAAAGGCAACTCGTTTTTCAGAGCATAAGTCATCATTAGGGGTAAGATCATCCCACTAAACGGAATGAAGGCAATGTTATTGCAAAGAATAAAAAGCTACGGAGAACCGTCTTTCAAAACGATCTGCCTATACCCATCAAATGAGAGAGTTGTAAGAAGCTGACTAAATTTAGATTTAATGCAGATGGCCTGCAGGTTACACCAGGAATGGCCTTTGTTTTTATATAAGAGAATACCGATATACGATTGGCAGACCTTCAATAAACAACAATTTTTTTAATCCATTTTCGTATCCTTTTTTCTACTACCCGGTTGCTCACTTAAACTTTAATAGCAAGTGGCTATTTTATTTTTTCACTGTATTTGAAATTATCTTTTTGATTTCAATTGCATTCGCGGTTATCGCATCCCAATCTTCATTTTGAATTAGAGTACGGGTGGCTATCCATGAGCCCCCTATAGCAGCTATCAGCGGAGATTCCAAATAAGTATGAGCATTGCCCGGATTGCATCCCCCGAGCGGAATAAATTTCAATCCTAAATGCTGATAAGGTGCCGCAATACCCATAAGGTGCTTCATTCCTCCTGAGGTTTCAGCAGGAAAAAATTTCAGCAACCGGCATCCATTTTCTACTGCAATTTCAATGTCAGTAGGCGTCATGATGCCGGGTGCAAAAGGCAAACCCTGCCTGTTTGCTTCCGCAATGATCCGTGGATTACATCCGGGGGCCACTGCAAAATCAGCACCGAGGTTAATAACTGCTTTTATCTGCTCCAGATTTATAACCGTTCCAAAACCCAGGGTCATTCCGGGCACTTCTTTTTTGATAGCCCGGGCAGCTTCCAGGGCCACCGTAGTGCGAAGCGTTAATTCAATGATATCGACTCCTCCTTTCAAAAGTGCTTTTGCAAGAGGAACAGCATGATTCAGATTGTCAATGATCAGAACCGCTATGACGCCGGAATCATTGATCTTGTTCGTTATGGCAGTAGCGATCCCTTGTTGTTCGGTTGGTAGCATATTATTTATTTTCTCTTTTACTGGCTGACAAAAATTATTTCTTCATGTCAACCATTATTTTCTTAAAACGGGACGGGCTATAAAGATAAATGAAGAACCATAGAATTTTTTTGAAAAAACTTATCTGATAAAATTAAAAGCATCCCATTCTGATCATTGGATATTCTTTGATCGACCCCATTCATCCAGATAGTTTTGAAACCCGGCTTGTATGTTAGGTTTTGCTTTTTGTATTTCGTTTTGAACTTTTTTTTCATTTAGTTTCCGTCCCTGCTGGTGCAATATGGATGCGGCCTGTACAGCAACGGCTTCATCATACCCATTCAATAAACGAATAAATGTTTTAAGATTTTGGTTTGATTTTTTCCAGGCATTGTCTGCATATTGAAAAGCACTTGTTCTTATCCCATCACCATCACTGTCGATCCACACCGCACCGGTTAATCCCATTACTTGTGGTTTCCAAACCGGGGAGGCCGGCTGAAATGGTTTTACTAAGGGCCAGTATGGCAAAAAGCTATACGGTCCTTCTGCCACCGCGACAAGAAATACATCATTGTCGAATGTTGGTAATACCCAGTTGCCTTCCCACTTTATTCCGGCATCATTACTTTTTGTTACCTCAACTTCCCGAATTTTTTTTCCATTTGCATACAGCGATACTTTGCTGACGCTTGTCCATCCCGGTCCCCATATTCTAACCATAACATTGATCTGATCAGTTGATGGCACCAGATCCCCAGCTTCATATTTGTCGTTAATGGTTATATGCGGCAGCAGTCCCATACTGACAGCCACTTTACCTGTTTTAAAATTTTTCAACGCTTCATTTACATCAATTCCACCCGGCGATCCTTCTTTGCATTTAATATAAGTTCTTGCCTGGCCTATGAGGTATCGGCTGACATCATGTGAATCCGATGAACCAACCGGAGTTAAATGATAACCCCTGTTCATCATTCCAAACCAGTCATGCATTAACTGAAACATATTTGTCTGCAGTGATCCCGAATTAACGACCTCCATGGCATTAGCGGGTATTCGCCATCCATTAAGATTGTAACCTGCAATAGCCACATGATGCCCTGGATCGAAAGGACGAAACCCCATATGTATATCCCGTGCATGATTAAGGATCACTACTTGTTCATTTGAAGAATTAATTGTGGGTTGAACATGGTCCCAATTTTTTAGTTGGTAGCCGGGAACCGGTGCCCCTGCCACTTCAGGAAATACATTAAAGTGCCCCAGGTTGGTAGTGAATTCCATGCCGGTAACCGGAGTGAAGTATTTACCCAGTTGCAATGAATCCATTTCAGGAGTAATATTTATCCTGGTATTATGATCCGTCATAACCGGCAATTCAATTCCTTCACCAGCTATGCTCATCGCCCGTTCTGCAATGCGGGCATCCCCATGGCCCGAATAAGTATAGGTATGAATATGGGTGTCACTACTGATCCATCCTTCCGTACTTACTTCACGACTGATGAATAATTTTTTATTGATCCTTTGTCCCGGATGAATAAGAAAATGAAAAGAATCAACTCCATATTCAAAACCACGGGTGGCGAAAATGGTATATTCCCCTGATGGAAGACCCACTGAAAATTTTCCATCTGTGGTATACATGTTACCGGGACGAAAAGCAACAGGCACTGCATTTGCAATAGCCATTGTTTGCAGTGATCTTTTCGAATTGATGATGGTAAGTCTGCAGGGAATTGTAGTATTCTTTTCCTTTTCAAAAACTTCTACCTCCAGGTGTGATTCAAATAACATTTTGCTATATGCAACCGGGTACAGGATCAATTCGCCAATCAAAATGTCATCCGGTTGGGAAGAAGAGGGTATAATATCCAACTTATTTATTCCATCAATTAATTTTCCCGGAGGTACAGGCAGGTAAATAACCATGTCGTTCATATCAGCGATTAATGTTCCCAGGTTATTGCCGTTAAGCATCACTATCCAGGATTGCTTTACATCGTATTGTCTTACCTGCAGTGTTTGTTCTGTAAGATTCTTCTCCGCTGCAAAGCGAATTGAAAATGTTTTTACAGGCGTTTGGTCATTAAATTCTTCCCATTCCGGTTTATCGCCGTTTCTTAACAAATGCATAGCGTTATCCAGAGTTATTGTCTGGCCATTTACTTTTAAGACAAGGCCAGCCAAAAAAAGAAATAGAAATTTTTTCCAAACTAGTTTTTGAAAATAACCGGGGCGCATCGGTGTTAAGGGTGTTTAATGAAGTTTAAATAGTGATTTTTTAAAGAGAATATTTTCTTACCTCCATTACTTATTTCCTATTTGGTAATTCCTTGTAATGCAAGCGCATCATTCTCTATAAACTCCTTTACAAAATCATCATCAGTTAAATGTTCATAATCCTTCAATATGCGGTTTATTTCCTCCTCCTGTCCTACTGACAACTTCTCCTTCGGGTCAAGGCAAAGCCGGTATTGCATCAGCCCCTGCCTGTATAATATTTCATGTATGCCGGCTATACATCCCTTAAAGGAATGCTGAGGATCAAAAATTGCCGCATTCATATCCGTCACTTCTATTCCTTTTGCTAATAATTTTTCAACACCTGCATCATTATTCTCTATACATTGTTTTATCTCCTCTAAAAGCTCAACCGCTTTGGTTGTCCACACAGCCCAGTGTCCCAACAACCCACCTGTAAATCTTTTTATTATTTTTTCGCCGTTAACTTCAAATTCGTATGCTGTCAGCAGATCGGCTACTATATTGTCATCATTGCCGGTATACAAAGCAATTTCATTTGGCCGCGAAGAATGACAAACAGCTCTTACCACATCCAGTGTTTGATACCGGTTGAAAGCCGCCACTTTAATAGCATGCACATTCGGAATTTCTACAAACGAACGCCAGAAATCATAGCTAAATATTCGTCCCCCTGCCGCCGGTTGAAGATAGAAGCCGAACACAGGAATTATTTCTGCAACGGACCGGGTCCGCTTTATCAATTCTTCTTCTGAATAATCCTGCAAGCCGCCCATGCTCAGTAATCCCAAATGATATCCATACTGTATAGCCAGTTTTGCTTCCTGCACTGCGTTTTCAGTGGGGCCACAAATACCGGCCACTTTAATGAACGTGCTTCGTTTCGAAGATTGCTCAATTTCTTCTGCAGCTATTTTTAAAACCGGTTCCAGCAAATTAAATTCTGCTTTCCTGATTTCAAACTGCGTTGTGTGTACTCCAATAGCTATACCACCCGCTCCACTCGCTATGTAATATCTTGTTAAGGCCCGCTGCCTGGCTTCATCAATAGTTAAATCCGGTTGCAAAGCCAACGGATGAGCGGGAATAACAATTCCCTTTTGCAGGATACTTTTTATTTCGGGGTTCAACTGATTTGAATGCATATAATTAAAATTGTCCTTCTCTTTCCTGGAAATGAGTTGCCTTATCTAGAGTAGTTCCTCCTTGCCTTATCCATTGCACCAAAAGCTCCATTACTTTTTTTACCGGCGTGTTGGGATAACCAAAAAGTTGAAAGGAGGCAGCAGCATTACTTAACAATGCTGTTGGCTTCTCTTCGTTCATAAACACAGGGTTTGTTCCCAGCATTTTTCCAAACCCGATGGCAATTTGCCGTACTGATAAAGTTTCAGGCCCCGTAATATTTAAAACCTTGGGAGGTACCGAACAATGGAGCAGGGAACGGATGGCGAATTCATTTGCATCACCCTGCCAGATCACATTTACATTTCCCATGGCTACATCAACCGGCCTGTTATCATTTACAGACTTCGCTACTTCCAGCAGTACGCCATAGGTTACGTCGTTGGCATAGTTTAACCGGTAGATCAATAAGGGTGTTTTATACTTTGCTGCGCTGTATTGAAAGATTCTTTCACGGCCCAGGCAGGATTGTGCATATTCTCCCACCGGTGCAGGTGCATGGTCTTCCGTTGCTCCGCCCATTACGACCGGGGTTAACGGATATACATTGCCGGTTGAAAAAACAACGATCCGTGAATGCCTGAACTTCTCCGCTACTCTTCCCGGCAAATAGGCATTCATGGCCCATGTAAAAGATTCATTGCCTTTTGTTCCAAACTTTGTGCCTGCCAGGTAAAGGACATTCTTTACTTCAGGGAGAGATTGCAATGCTTCATCGTTCAATAGATCCGCACTCAATGTTTCAATGCCTTCATCATTTAATTCTTGTTGCAATCCTTCTTCCGAAAAACGGGACACGGCGATTACTTTTTTGTTTAGACCGGCCTGGCTAATCGCTTGCCTGGCCAGCCTGCAAAGCGAGGGGCCCATTTTACCACCGGCTCCCAATACCATAATATCACCTTCTATTTTTGCTATATCCCCGATCAGCGCTTCTGAAGGTTTTAGCATATTTCTGTATTGCGTTTCAATTTCAATATCCATTATAATTAATTTACCAGGTAAAATATTTTTTGTGAAGACCGGCGCTTTTTTTATTTTATACTTCATTATTTATAAAGCAAATAATCAGCCGGGTTCCTTTTTTTTGTTCGGCAGAAAAGCAATGGCGATGGTACCCACCAGGGCAAGAATGATCAGCGACGCAAATCCATTGACATAGGATCCACTCTTATCCCTGATCCAGGCCGCAATCATGGGACCAAATGCTTCTCCCAATCCATCGGCTGCTATGATAATGCCCATCACTCTGCCCATCACTCTTACACCAAACAATTCCGCGGCCATTAGTGGTATGATCATATAATCGCCGCCTAATGCCATACCAAAGAAAAAAGCAAAAAGGTAAACTACCCACTCTGAACTGGCTGCATACAATAACGGTATAGAAAAAACGACCATCGAGTAAATCAGGATCATCACATATTTCTTCTGAAACTTATCTGCCAGCCATCCCATCAGCAAACGACCCAATATACTGGACCCAAGAACGATAGATAAAATGTTGGCAGCGGCTCCCTGTGAATAGGACAAATCCAAACTGAGAAATAATTTCAAATTCTGACCTATACCAGATACGGCAGCAATGGAACACATGCTGCCGACCAACAAAAGATAAAATGATCTTTTTGTTAATATGGAGGTAAACGGAACTTGCGGAGTATCCTTTTGATTTTGCAAAGCCAGGTGTTCGGGGTTTTCCTTTACAAACCATGCCATGGGCAAGGCAACTACAATCATTAATATTCCCAGCCACATTAAACCTCCTCGCCAGCCAAATTGAAAATTCAAAGCTCTTGCGATCTGGGGTACAAGCATACCTCCTATGCCGATACCCAGGTAAGCCATCCCCATGATCTTGCCACGGGACTTGTCAAACCACCGGGAGATCAGGACCTGGTTGGGCAAGGGACCGCCGAATAAATATCCCAATGCGTTAAACAGGTAAAATAAATAAAATTGCCATAGTGATGTCATCTGGCTGAGACCGATCAATGCCAATCCACCCATCATGATACCAAAAAGCATTAAGCGCCGGGGACCAAATTTGTCAATAAGCCAGCCCGCTATAAAACCAAAAACCGGACCCACCAATACTTTTCCCACCGCATTGCCGGAAGTAATGGTAGCCCGTGACCATCCAAATTCTTTTATCCAGAAATCATAAAAAAATGGCAGACCATAAAACATAATACCTACCAGCGAGAACAAACAAAGGAAAGCTGTTGCGGCAACTTGTATCTTCCATTTTTTCGTTTTAGCGGGATCCGGTGATGTATGTTGAACTAAAGTGCTTTCCAATGGACCTGATTTTTTATTTAAATTATATAAAATAAGTTCAAAAGAATAAATAAATTATTTTCAGGCAAAGCATAGGGAATTGTAAGGCGAATGAAATAGATTGAACTATAAATGCAAAATACCTGCTTCCATGATTGAAAGTATATTTGAAATACATTCAATTATTTGTTTTGAATAATAACTTTATAAATATCAGCAACCACAATAAATTATAATGATATCAATTAATTCCGGGCTAACCCCACCTATGCTATCCGGTAAGCTGGAAAGATTCTGGCAATTGTCCGGACAAAAAATCAACCTCATCGAAAATAATTATGATGCGGCAAAAGGATCACCTGTGTTTACAATAAATGGAAATTATACAACAAGAGGATGGACGGAATGGACACAGGGTTTTCAATATGGTTCCGCCATACTTCAATACGATGCTACCGGTGAAAAATCTTTTTTAGAATCGGCCAGGAAAAAAACGGTGGATGTAATGGCACCGCATATTAGTCATACGGGGGTACATGATCATGGATTCAATAATATCAGCACCTATGGTAACCTGCTTCGTTTGATGAGGGAAGAAAAGATCCCTTTCAATAAATGGGAAAAGTCTTTTTATGAGCTGGCATTAAAGATATCCGGTGCTGTGCAGGCCAGCCGCTGGACAACGATCAAATCCGGTGGATTTATTCATTCCTTTAACGGCCCTCATTCCTTATTTGTAGATACGATACGTTCCTGCCGGTCGCTGGTTATCAGTCATTGCCTGGGGCATGTAATGCAGGCCGAAGGAGATGTTCGCATTAATTTACTCGAACGCACCTTACAGCATTTAAGCGCTACGGCAGATTTTTCTGTTTATTATGGAGAAGGCCGGGATTCATATGATATACGGGGACGTACAGCACATGAAAGTATCTTCAACGTAAAGGATGGAAACTATCGTTGTCCAAATTCACAACAAGGATATACAGGTTTCACTACGTGGACAAGAGGCCTTGCCTGGGCCATTTGCGGTTTTGCCGAGGAACTGGAATGGATGGATGGATATGATGAAAAAGAACTGGATTCATTTGGCAGTAAGAGCAAGATAATATCCATGTTACTGAAAGCAGCAAAGGCCAGTTGTGATTTTTATATTGATAATACTTGTACGGATGGAATTCCTTACTGGGATACCGGTGCACCCAACCTTTATAAATTGGGTGATTATCTTCAACAACCTTCCGATCCGTTTAATGCATATGAACCGGTTGATAGTTCCGCCGCCGCCATTGCTGCCCAGGGATTATTGAGATTGGGTAATTACCTGCAGCAAAAAAACGATCCTTCGGGAGAACGCTACTGGCAGGCTGGTCTTAAAGTGGTTGATACTTTATTAGATGAGCCCTATTTAAGTTTTACTGATTCGCACCAGGGATTATTATTGCATTCCATATATCACCGGCCCAATGGTTGGGATCATATACCGCAAGGAAGCACCATACCCAATAATGAATCCAGTATGTGGGGCGATTACCATATACGGGAAGTATGCCTGTACCTGCAACGAATTATTAAGAATGAAAAATATTATACCTTTTTTAATTGCCTGCCATGAGTGCCCGAGAATTAAATGATCTTTCACAACTATGTGTGCACACTATCACTACCAAACCCTGGGGTATTGAGGAGGCGGCAAAAAATTATGCCCGGGAAGGAATAAAAGGAATAACTGTTTGGCGGGACGCTTTAATAAACAGAAATATAAAAGCCACCGGGAACATGTTAAGGGATTCAGGATTGACCATCGTTTCTTTATGCCGGGGTGGATTTTTTCCTTCCATAGAAGCTAAGAAGAGAAAAACAGCTATTGATGATAACCGTAAGGCAATAGAAGAAGCGGCGGAATTAGGAGCTCCGTTGATCGTATTGGTTTGTGGTGCGGATTCTTCCCAGCCATTAGTGGATTCAAGAAAACAAATAGAAGAAGGGATAGCAGCTATTATTCCGGATGCTAAAGCTGCCAATATTAAATTAGCTATTGAACCTCTCCATCCCATGTATGCCGACACAAGATCTGCTATCAACACACTGGCCCAGGCCAATGAAATGGCGGTAATTTTAAATTCACCTTCAGTGGGTGTGGCGGTGGATGTTTATCACCTTTGGTGGGATCCCGCTCTTGAATCAGAAATAAAAAATTGCGGACAAAACGGGCACCTGTTTGCTTTTCATATCTGCGACTGGAATTCACCCACCACCGATATGTTGAATGACAGGGGCCTGATGGGAGACGGCTGTATACCCGTTAATACAATCAGGTCGTGGGTAGAGGCAACAGGCTTCAGTGGATTTTATGAGGTAGAAATATTTTCCAATAAATACTGGCAACAGGATCAATCCGTATTTTTAAAAAAAATAATAAAAGCTTACCAGGAAAAATCTTAGATCATGAAGGAACATAAAATCGGCATCATCATGAATGGAGTAACGGGCAGGATGGGAACTAACCAGCACCTGTTGCGGTCCATTGCAGAAATAATAAAACAAGGCGGTGTAAAAATTGGTGCCGGCGAAACGATTATGCCTGATCCCATACTTGTGGGCCGGGATGCAGATAAATTGCAGAAACTGTGTGCAATGACGGGAATAAAAAAAATGACAACGAATCTAAACGAAGCACTTGATGATAAAAATAATAGTATCTATTTCGATTCACAGGTAACAGGAAGAAGAGCTGAGGCTGTGAAGCAGGCCATTAAAGCAGGCAAGCATATTTATTGCGAAAAGCCTATATCCATTGACACAAAAACGGCAATGGAACTATACCACCTGTGTAAAGAAGCCGGGTTAAAAAACGGCGTGGTGCAGGATAAATTATGGCTGCCCGGTATCATTAAATTAAAACGATTGATACAGCAGGGATTCTTTGGAAAAATATTATCGGTACGGGGAGAATTTGGTTACTGGGTTTTTGAAGGTGATTCAATACCGGCACAGCGTCCTTCCTGGAATTACCGAAAAGAAGACGACGGTGGGATAATAATTGATATGCTCTGCCACTGGCGTTATGTACTCGACAATGTGTTTGGAAAAGTAAAAGCGGTATCCTGCCTGGGGGCTACTCATATTTCAAAACGAATTGATGAATCAGGAAAGTCTTATCAATGCACAGCGGATGATGCGGCCTATGCAACATTTGAATTGGAAGACGGCGTTATCGCCCATATCAATTCATCATGGACGGTACGGGTAAGGCGTGACGACTTGCTTACTTTGCAGGTTGATGGTACAAAAGGTTCTGCCGTTGCCGGCCTGAGGGAGTGTACCATTCAGCATTATGGCAATACACCCAAGCCCGTATGGAATCCGGATATTCCTCAACCGATCGATTTCTTTGGTAGTTGGTCAAAGGTGCCTGACCAGGAAAATTATGACAATGCTTTTAAGGTGCAGTGGGAATTGTTTTTAAAACATATTGTTAAAGACGAACCCTTCCCCTGGGATCTGATGGAAGGAGCCAAAGGTGTGCAACTGGCAGAGAAAGGAATCGAAAGCTGGAATAAAAGATGCTGGGTTGATATTCCTGAACTATAAAAAAATCAAGAAGAGGTCATAAACAGATTTTTATATATTAGTCAATAAAGTAGTTCTGTCGTTGAAATATTATTATGAAAAAAGTAGCATTAATAACAGGTGGCAGCCGGGGAATTGGTTACAGCATATCAAAGCACCTGGCAGAAGCTGGTTTTGATATTGCAATAAATGGAATCCGTGATGAAGAATTGGTAGCTCCTGTTTTAGAAACCTTGCGGCAAAGCGGTGCAGAGGTTTTGTATTGCCAGGGAGATATTTCTTCTACAGCAATAAGAAAAAAAATACTTCAACAAGTAAAAGATCATTTTAAAGGACTTCATGTTCTTATCAATAATGCGGGGAGGGCACCCAGGGAAAGAAAAGATCTTCTTGAAACAAGTGAAGAAAGTTTTGATGAAATAATTTCTACCAATTTAAAATCGGCTTTTTTTCTCTCGCAGCAGGTTTCCAATTGGATGATCAAACAAAAAAAAGAGGACGACTCATTTGATGGTTGTATCATCAATATATCTTCTATGTCGGCTACAGTGGCATCGGTAAACCGGGGCGAATATTGTATATCCAAAGCCGGGCTGAGTATGGTTACGAAATTGTTTGCCGTACGTCTTGGCGAATTTAATATACCAGTATATGAAGTAAGGCCCGGGGTAATATTTACAGATATGACAGCGGGTGTAAAAGAAAAATATGACCGGCTGTTCAGCGAGGGGTTAAGTGTACAGAACCGCTGGGGCCAGCCCGGGGATGTGGGCAAAGCCGTGAGCAGCCTGGCCACCAACCAATTTCCCTACAGCACCGGGCAGGTGATCATGATCGATGGAGGACTTACTCTTTCCCGCTTATAGTTTACTTTATTTTAAATTTTAATGATAATTGAAAAGCAATCTATTCATTAACCTGGTTATCCTTTCCACTCTTGTATTTTTATATTCTTGCAAAATCGGAAATTACGCAGGGGATGATATTATTGCTACCGACTCTGCTTTCATATCAAAAGGAGAAATCATATTCAATAAAAACTGCAGTAGTTGCCATAATTTCAGGCAGAATGGTATGGCGCCGCATTTAAGCGGGTTAATAGGAAATGTTTCATTGCATTGGATCCGTCAATTTATTAAAGATCCTAAACAGGTTATCGCTTCCGGCGATAAAAGAGCACAGCAATTATTTGAAAATTATAAAACGGTAATGCCTTCATTTATGGCGCTGGGTGAAGAGGATATCAATGCTATCATTGCCTACGTAAATACGAAACAAAGAAAATTGCGTACCATCACTGAATTGCCAGGGTCAATAAAAGATCCTATTCCGGAATCGGTGCATTTTTCAGGGTTGGTTGCCGGTCTTGAGCTAGTAGCGCAAATTCCTCCATCAAGCGATAAAGGCCAAATGCCATTAACCCGAATTACAAAAATGGATGACCAGCCAGCTTATGGAGGAATATTTATTCTTGACCTCCGGGGCAAATTATATAATCTTCAACATAATAAGCCGGTAGTGTATATGGACATGGCGAAACTTAAACCTGCTTTCATTCATCAACCGGGGCTGGCAAGTGGATTTGGAAGTTTTGCTTTTCATCCGCAGTATTCAAAGAATGGATTATTGTACACCACACATACAGAACCAGCAGGAACATCGAAAGCAGATTTTGGTTACCCGGATTCAATAAAAGTTGCTTTACAATGGGTTTTAACCGAGTGGCAAACAAAAGATCCGGCTGCCTTTCCTTTTAGCGGCACCAGCCGGGAATTATTAAGGGCCAATATGGTTAGTCCTGTTCATGGCTTCCAGGAAATTGTTTTCAATCCATTAAGTAAACCGCGAGACGAAGATTATGCTCTTTTATATATTGGTGTTGGAGATGGCGGTGCTGTAGAACATGGATACGATTTTTTAACGCACAGTATAGCACATATATGGGGCACTATTCTTCGTATAAATCCCGCCGGAAGAAACAGTAAGAATGGCAAGTATGGAATACCATCAAATAATCCTTTTGCTAAAAATACCGCCGGGTTCCTGGGTGAAACATATGCCTATGGTTTCAGAAATCCACACCGCATTACATGGAATAAGTCAGGAGAAATGCTGGTAAGCAATATTGGACAAAAAAATATTGAATCCTTGTATAACGTATTGCCGGGGCAAGATTGCGGATGGCCAATAAGAGAGGGAAGTTTTGTTAACGAGCCCGGGAGTAAGCTTGAATCTGTATTTCCACTGAAGATAGACGACAGTATTCATCATATTACTTACCCGGTACTGCAGTATGATCATGATGAAGGCCAGGCTATTTCTGGCGGTTATGAATATATCGGAAATGCTATCCCCGAATTAAAAGGGAAATTCATATTTGGAGATATTCCTACCGGCCGCTTATTTTATGCGGATATGAATGACATAAAACCTGGAAACCATGCTACAATAAAAGAATGGAAAGTAACATACAATGGAACGGATAAAACTTTTTATGAGCTTAGCGGATCCTCAAGAGTTGATATGCATTTTGGCAGGGATCATGCGGGTGAATTGTATATTCTTACCAAGCCCGATGGAAAAATTTATAAAATAATCAGCGCTTCCATAAAGCCGGTTAACAATTTATAACAATTCATCTCTCGTTATCTTACCACAATGGTTTGCCCTGGTAATAATCAAGGATCTTCGTTCTCAAAACATAATCATATTTAGCAATGATCAGATTGATATTAGCCTTGTCCAGGTTATTTTTTGCGGTCAGGTAATCAATTGAGTTTCCCACCCCCTGCTGAAAGCGGATACCCGCCGCCCGGAAAGATTCATTAAATGCATTGACCTGCTCCAGTATGGTTTTATACCGCTCTGAAGCTGTATTCATATTTACATAAGCCTGGTCTATGGCCTGGCTTAGCTGCGTTTTAGTAGTAGTAAGTGCAAGATCCCTTGTTTTCAAAATGATCTTTGCCTGCTTTATCCGGTTGCGCTGACGCAGTGAATTGAAGATGGGAATATTTAAATTAAACCCAACTGAAGTATAGAGATTATTATTCAGCTGATCATTATAATTGATCTTGGTTGCATTAAAATTATCCCTCTTATAAATAACCGGCGTTGGCGAGCCATTTACTAAAACATAATCAGAGGAAGTAACATCAGTGGTGTTGACATAATTGTTAAGCATGGCTACACTGGAAAAATTGGTAAAGGCTGACCCATTGAATTGCAAAGTAGGGAAAAGCTGACCCCTGGCGACTTTGATAGCTTTCTCTGCACTCTGTTTACGAAATTCGGCGGCTTTCACCAATGCCAGTTGTTCCAGGGCATCCCGATAAATCTGATCGGGCGTATCTTCATACCGGCTGGCAAAAGATGATTCTTCCATTTTTTCTAAAACCATATCCTTATTGTACGGCACATTCATCAGCTGGCTCAGGTTGATCTTTGCTGTTTCCAGGATATTTTGAATATTGATAATAGCTAACTGGTCGCTTGCATACTGCCCTTTTAAATCAAACAGGTCAGACGGCTTGATAGCGCCTTCGCTATTTAACACATTCAAGCGTTCAACTTGCTGGTATGAAAGATCTGCCTGACTTTTGGCCTGCACCAGTTGGTCAGTATTGCTCAACACCTGGAGGTAAGCCAGGATGATATTGATAGTGAGATTATCCTTTTCCTGTTGCCAATCCATTTTAGAAGCCTGAGAGGTCAATGAATTTTGTTTGATATTATTTTGAATAGCCAGGCCGTTAAACAAAGTAACACCACTACCTATACTGTAATTGGAAGAATTGAATGATTGGGTTACAGGTGAATTGGTAAAAGGGTCGATACTTCGTCCCTGGTTAAAGCTGTGGCCGGCACTGGCATTGAGATCAGGAAACATATTCAGCCTCGACTGTTTCCAGTTGGCTTCATCACTCTGCGCTTGTAACAATCTTTGCTGCACATCAAAATTATTAGAGATTCCCGTTTCTATACATTGCCGCAAGGAAAGGTTTTGGGAAAAGCCTGGCCCTTTGATGATGATCAGTGTTAAAAAACTAAATATTATTTTGTTCATTATCATTTTGATTCAACTTATAAAAGTCATAATAAAAACAGGGGCCATTATTTTGAAAACAATAATAGATTTTAAATTAGATCGTGCTATTTCAATTTTTCAAACCTCCCTTTAACTCCGCTCCACCATTCCATCCAGCAAATGAATGATCCGCTTTCCATAACCCGCATTTTTTTCTGAGTGTGTAACTTGTATGATGGTAACCCCTTCATCATTGAGCTGTTTAAACAATTCCATGATCTCTTCACCCTGTTTAGAGTTCAGGTTTCCTGTCGGTTCATCAGCCAGCAATAATTTAGGTTTGGCGATCAACGCTCTTGCAATACCCACCAATTGCTGCTGGCCGCCGGAAAGTTGAGCAGGAAAAAGATCCTTCTTTCCTACTATCTGGAACCTGTCGAGCATATCAGCTACCAAGGCCTTTCTTTCCGATCCCTTTATGTCCTGGTATATCAGCGGCGTTTCTATGTTTTCATACACCGTCAATTCATCAATGAGGTGGTAGGCCTGGAAAACAAAACCGATATATTGTTTATACAAGCCGGATCGTTGTTTTTCTTTCATTTTATGTACGGACTCATGCAGAAAATTATATTCTCCTTCATTGAATTCATCCAGCATGCCAATTACATTTAATAAGGTTGACTTGCCCGAGCCGGAAGGCCCCATGATAGAAATAAATTCTCCTTCCTTTATAGACAGGTTGATGTCTTTT